>JAGAQU010000024.1 GCA_017622575.1 Lachnospiraceae bacterium | reverse complement strand
TATATAATCCTGTCTTTGACAGTTGAAAAAGAAAAAAAGCCTTAAATCCTCAGTATTTATGCGGGTTTCAAGGCTTTTCTTACATTTTACGCTTGCACGTTACGCTACCTATTTTTTCGTTAGTGAACAAATATTTTTCATTTTTTTTGTTGGCACGATCTGTTTCGATGTACAGAAGCCGAATGCCTCATGAAGTGCATCGGTCAATTTTGTTCTGGTATAGACAGGCTGATAGCCTTTTCCTTCATGTTTTACAAAGTCCATTTCCTGCAAGGCGGAAAGGATCTGGGTAATTGTATACTTGTTTCCGAGCTTTCTCTCCAGATACCGGTATACAATAAGGGATATGAAGCATGTGATAAAGTGAGCCAGTATCCGATCCTGTCTTTTTACATAAACAGGTCTTGCTTCAAACTCTGTCTTCATAATGCGGAAGCATTCCTCAATCTCCCAGCGACGCTGATTGACTTTTACGATGTTTTTTACCTCATCATCAAGATTCGTGCATACAGCATAGAAACCATCATATTGCTCTTCATTAGCAATTGCGGACTGATCCACATAACTTGCAGATATCTCCGCCACTTCACCGTCAGCAGTTGCGTGGTCTGTCTTGATAAAACGCTTTGGATCGTTCTGTCGTTTCTTTCCGGTTGCAGATTCGCCGTTTTCTACCATTTTTTTTGCTCGTTCAATCTGGCCATTTCTGATGGAACGCAGATAATCCCGGTATTTTATAGAGTAGGAAACAATCAGTTGTTGTTCGATTTCTACGGTTTTTGTTGTTCCGTTCCCGGTGCGGATAGTGGATTTTTCTTTGATCCAGCGGCTTTTGTAAAATATTTTGTCTTTGTCGGAAGTTTCATCCAGTTCCCGTATGTCATATGTGGTTTTGGAAATATCGTCATCCAGTGTCCAGCCGGTGGGATCCAAAGCCCATTGTTTCAGATGACCTTTCAACTTTTTGAGGGACTGGGTAGTAATAAAAGCTCTGCAGCCGTCTTCCTTATCATAATCATTAAAATAGCGATTTGATGCAGAGGACAATCCGGCATCTGTACAGACCACAAATTCAGACAGTTCAAATTTTTCCAACATCTTTTTTTCAAGTGGGATCATGGTATTCTGCTCGTTTTCATTGCCGGGCGAAATACCAAAAGCGATAGGAATGCCGTCCATGTCCATAAACAGTCCCATTTCCACGATAGGAAGAGGACGGTTTTCCTTGCCCGGTCCGTACTGCTTGTCATCTTCGGCCTGTTCGATCTCAAAATAGAAGTTGGTGCAGTCATAGTAAACAACACCGGTGCGGCGTTTGGAAACAGCAGTACTGTTCTGGAACAGCCGACTCTGTATGTAGTCGGATTCCTCTGCGATGACAGAAAGTGCCCTGTAGATATCATGCAGTTCAAAGGAAGGCTGCTCAATGAAGCGTTTCGCTTCTTCAAAGCTGTTCTTTTTGGAAGAAGGAAACAGAATACGGGTATAGATCAGCTTTGAAAGGATATCATTCAGGTCAAAGTTAAAAGCGTGTCGTGCCGAAATGGCACGGCATATTTTATCCAGTCCAAGTTCATAATAAACATCCTGAAGGAAAAGATAGCCGCCATTAAAACGCCGCTGATCATTCAGGACAAGATCAGTGCCGGAAGAGAGCTCGATAGAGAATGTAGCATCTTCTTCCTTTTCAGCCTCATTCATAAGCCGGACCTGTTCTTTTGCCCATGCTTTTGCATCTGTAACACCATAGGTTTCGCATATATATTTTTCGGAACCCAGTCTTTTGATGACAAGAGATTTATTTTTGCCATCAACACGAATGGTTTTGTGAACATAATAGGATATAGAGTTTCCTTTTTTTGCCCAACCAAGTCTCATAATAATCACCCTATTACATTATACCATATCGAGCCATACCGTGCAAGCATAAAATGAAAATTTGACAAAAAAATAAGCGTAAAGCTGATATATACGGGTTTCTGGAATAACCTAAGGAATAATGAACTGTCAAACTACCGTGCGGATTCATCGTCTGGAAAGAAATATTAATCGGTGATAAATGATATTGTACAATACGGTCAATATCATGCTCTGACATATTCGTGAGCGTCACATAATTGCCCTGCAGAAATGACAACCTGGAATCATCATCCTTAAAGTATAGTGTTTCTCGCATTCCCGGCGGCATCTGGTCTATAAAACAGAAAATACATTTGTTGTGACAATGCCTGTATTCGTCCATCAGTCCATTCTCAAACTCAATGCCAAGATCCTCATCATATTCCTTGTCCACTTCCAGCAGCCACTGTTCTCCATCCGGTTTTTCAATCAGGACTTCAATATAAGTATCCTGAATTAAAAATTGATAATCAAAAACATCCTCAATCTCATTTTCATCAATGGCCAATAATTTGTCTCCTGCTTCGATCTCTAATTCCTCGGCAATACTGCCCGGTACAATTTTACTTATGATGTGTGCTTTCTTTTTCACTTATTATTCTCCTAAAAAACATAATCTACCATATACTATACAAG
>JAGAQU010000023.1 GCA_017622575.1 Lachnospiraceae bacterium | reverse complement strand
TAGAGCAGGGGACTGAAAATCCTCGTGTCACTGGTTCGATTCCGGTTCTGGGCATTTTTATTTTCTACAAAAGCCAGATAGACATCCTTACAGATACGAAAAGTGTCTTGTAAGGATTTTTTATTTTATTAAAAAGTAAATAATGTGTTAATTTTTAATAGATTGGCATGTTTTTATGCATTTATTTCGTTTTATATGGTAGAATACATAATTGAGGGTAAAATATAGTGTAGCAGTTAATGAGGGAAAAGTGAAAGATTATAAGTTAAAACGTCAAAAGAATTTAGATAAATATAGAAGACAATATGAAGAGAGAAAAGAATTTCATAAACTTTTGAAGGAATATGCTTCTGATATTATTGCTTCTGAAAACTTTCGCAACACAAGAAACTATATTCAACATGGATCTATGCCGGTGTACAGGCATTGTATGGATGTGGCAGATCAGAGTATTAAGATCAGTAAGCTTTTGAGAGTTAACTGTAATGAGCGTGAATTGATCAGAGGGGCGCTTTTGCACGATTATTTTTTGTATGACTGGCATGATAAATACAGAGATAATTATCAGAGGCTTCATGGTTTTTATCACCCCGGCATTGCGCTTAGAAATGCACAGAAGGAATATAGTCTTTCGGATAGAGAAAAAGATATTATAAAAAAACATATGTGGCCGCTTACTATTATCCCTCCGGCCTGTCGTGAGGCATGGATTGTGACAGCTGCAGACAAGTACTGTTCTCTGCTTGAAACGTTAAAGCTTCGCAGAGGTTCTGGGAAAACAAGAATGGAAATTGCTAAATGAAGAGAAATCTTTTTGAAGAATTAAAGACATATGGGGAAAGTGATTTTTATCCTTTTCATATGCCAGGACATAAGAGAAATCCGGACAGTGGTTTTCTTCCGGAAATGTATAAGATAGACATTACCGAGATAGATGGCTTTGACAATCTTCATCATGCTGAAGGCATCATAAAGAATGCGCAGGAAAAAGCGGCTTCGCTTTATCACTCCAAAGAAACTTTTTATCTGATAAACGGAAGCACGGTTGGAATTCTGACTTCAATCGCTGCCTTGTCGGACAGGGGGAAAAAACTGATTATGGCAAGAAATTGTCATAAAGCGGTATATCACGGTGCTTTTTTAAATCAATTGGAGACAGAATATATTTATCCCAAAATGATTGAGGAATTTGGTATTTCGGATGGCATTACAGCACAGCAGGTAGAAGATAAAATACAGGAAATTATTTTAAGGGAAGGAATTTCAGATGAGCAGGCAGGAAAACTGATTGCAGGTATTGTTGTCACATCGCCTACCTATGATGGTATACTCTCTGATGTGAACAGCATTGTAAAAATTGCCCACAACTATGGAATACCTGTAATTGTCGATCAGGCTCATGGAGCTCATTTTGGATTTCATTCTGCTTTTCCGGAAAATGCAGTTTCAGATGGTGCAGATCTTGTTATTCACAGCACTCATAAGACATTGCCGGCACCCACACAGACAGCACTTTTGCATTACAACAGTTTACTGGTAAGCCTTGAGACTGTAAAAAAATACTTAAGAATCTATCAATCCAGCAGTCCTTCCTATGTATTGATGGCGGGAATAGATAGCTGTATGGATTTTGTGAAAAGAGAAGGACAAGAAAGATTAGAACAATTGCTTATTTCTAGAAAAGAATTGTCAGAGAGATCCAAAGAACTGAAAAAAATAAAAATATACCCTTCCATGTTGGAGAGGGGAATAAACGGACATGATATCAGTAAGATATTTTTCCAGGGAACAGAGGAGCCCGGTCGGCTTTTAATTTCAGTGAGAGGATCAGGATTTACGGGACAGCAGTTATATGATGTACTGCGAGAAACCTATCATCTACAGATGGAAATGTGTGCTTCCGATTATGTGATAGCCATACTTTCCATGATGGACAGAAAAGAAGGCTTTGATCGGCTTTGGAAGGCTTTGTCAGAAACGGACAAACTGCTTACAAATACGGAGAAGAATACAAAGGAAGAAAAGACACAATTTCCTGAGTATTGCCATTTTCAGCCTGATGCTGTATTAAAAATAAGCGATGCCTATATGGCGGAAGAGGAATCGGTACCGCTCAGAGAGGCAAAAGGACGGATCGTATCGGAATTTGTGAATTTATATCCACCCGGAATACCGCTTCTGGTGCCCGGAGAAAAAATTGATGACAAAATGATACCAATGATAGAGGCTTATCTTGACAATGGCTATGCTGTTCAGGGCATTGAAAGAGATGGAGCGAAGAAAGAATATTGTTTGAAAGTCATTCGGCAGAGGGACATCAGTAATTGACAGTGTGAACAGCATGAAAGAGAGGTTAACAGTTATATGAGAAAGACGAAGATTATCTGTACCATTGGTCCGGCAAGTGAAAGTGAAGAAAAATTAAGAGAATTGATGTTGGCGGGAATGAATGTTGCCCGTTTCAATTTTTCCCATGGAACCCACGAGGAACATAAGGTAAAATTTGACAGAGTCATCAAAGTAAGTAATGAACTGGGACTACCCATAGCGACCCTGCTTGACACAAAAGGACCCGAAATCCGCTTAAAGGATATAGAGGGTGGTAAAGCAGAATTGCAGGCAGGGCAGAAATTTATTCTCACAACAGATGAAATTTTGGGAAATAATGAGAAGGTAACGATTACTTATAAAAATTTGAAGAACGATATTTCTGTGGGAACCACCATATTAATTGATGACGGATTGATTGAAATGGTTGTGGAAGACATCAATGAAACCGATATAATATGTAAAGTGATCAATGGAGGACCCATATCCAACCATAAGGGTGTCAATGTACCGGGCGCAATTTTGTCTATGCCTTACATCAGTGATGTGGACAGAAGTGATATTATGTTCGGCTGTGATATGGGATTTGATTTTCTGGCTGCATCTTTTGTCAGATGTAAGGAAGATATTCTGGAGGTTCGTAAGATTATTGAAGAGCACGGAAGCCACATGAAGATCATTGCAAAGATTGAGAACATGCAGGGTATTCGTAATCTGGAAGAAATACTTGAGGCTTCTGACGGCATTATGGTGGCACGTGGAGATATGGGTGTGGAAATCCCCATGGAGGATGTACCTGTTATCCAGAAGCGGATGATCAAAATGGCAGAGGTGCTCGGGAAACACGTGATTACGGCTACTCAGATGCTGGAATCCATGATCAAAAATCCGAGACCTACAAGAGCAGAAGCTACAGATATTGCCAACGCCATTTATGATGGCACTACGGCTATCATGCTTTCCGGAGAAAGTGCAGCAGGACTCTATCCGGTGGAAGCAGTGAAAACAATGGCAAGGATTGCAGAACGCACAGAAGAAGATATCGATTATAACAGACGTATGAAACGCAGAAAGGAAATCGATCATTTTGACATTACCACTGCGATTTCCCATGCTACTTGTACAACTGCCATGGATTTAAAGGCTGCAGCAATCATCACAGTTACGATCTCCGGTTTTACCGCAGGCATGATTGCAAGATATAAGCCTAAGTGTCCCATTATTGCCTGCAGTGTAAGTCCCAGAATCTGCAGACAGCTGAATTTGACCTGGGGTGTTACTCCCATGTGGATAGCAAGGGAAAGTACGGCTGATGATCTGTTTGAAGAAGCCGTCCATGCAGCAGAAGAAGCAGGGTATATTAAAAAAGGTGACAGAGTAGTGCTCACTGCGGGAGTACCTCTCGGCGTTTCCGGTAAAACCAATATGATTCGAGTAGTAGAGGTTTAATTTGCATGGGAAAAATGGTATACTTAATGGGGAAAAGCTCTACAGGGAAGGATACTGTATATAAGCAATTGCTGAAGAATCCTTTTTTGCAATTAAAAAAAATTGTTCCCTATACGACGAGGCCGATCCGGGCGGGAGAAACCGAAGGTGAAGAGTATTTTTTTACGGATGAGAGAGGATTTGAAAATCTAAAGGCACAGGGCAAAGTGATTGAAGACCGTGCCTACCATACATATCATGGCCTGTGGAGATATTTTACGGTAGATGATGGGAATATAGATCTGGAAAATAATAATTACATTATTATAGGGACATTGGAATCCTATTTGAAAACCAGGGAATATTTTGGAAAGGCAAAAGTACTGCCTATATTATTGGAGGTAGATGACGGAGTAAGGCTGCAGCGCGCTCTTGACAGGGAGAGAAGACAGGAAAATCCCAAATATGAGGAGCTTTGCAGAAGATATCTGGCAGATGCGGAGGATTTCTCGGAGGAGAAAATAAAAAAAGCAGATATATCACTAAGATTTTCCAATGAAAATCTGGAAAAATGTCTTTCAGAAATAGAGGAATATCTGTTACACTGAAAAGGGAGGGTAACCGATATGGATATAAAAGTAAATCAGGTAAATCAGGTTACCCAGACGGAAGCAGCTGCACCCGTAAGGGAGACAGACGGAACATTTAAGTTCACGTTGATCAGTCACGTGGAGGAGCAGGAGCTGCAGGCAAGGCTGACTACTCTGATGGAGGAAATTACCATGCAGGGGGATAAGCTTGCCAAGAAGCGCGATGTGAGAGATATGAAGAGATACCGGGGATTGATCAAGGATTTTATGAACGAGATTGTGAATCGTTCCCACTCTTTCAGTCGTGAAAACTTTTTGGACAGAAAAGGGCGTCACAGAGTATACGGGATTATACGTTTAGTGGACGAAAATCTGGATGAACTGGCGCAGGAGTTGATGAAAGATGAACAGGATCATCTCGCAATTCTGGCTAAGATAGGAGAGATTAGGGGTCTTTTACTCGATATTTTGACATAAGGGGGATTGGCGATGAGCAGATTTAAGGACATCGTAGGTCAGGAACAGTTAAAAGAGCATCTTCAGAATGCTATCCGTTTAAATAAAGTTTCTCATGCTTACATTATTAATGGAGAACGAAGCTCCGGCAAAGAATTTATTGCAAAAACCTTTGCTATGGCATTACAGTGTGAAAATCTTCAAACGGATGGGCAGGACATGGAACCATGTCAGGAATGTCACTCCTGTAAGCAGGTGTTGAGCGGTAACCACCCGGACATTATTTTTATTACGCATGAAAAGCCCAATACAATCAGTGTTGATGACATCCGTTCCCAGATCAACGGTGATGTGGCAATCAAGCCTTACAGTGGTCCAAAGAAGATTTATATCATGAATGAGGGAGAAAAAATGACAGTGCAGGCACAGAATGCACTGCTTAAGACATTGGAGGAGCCTCCGGAGTATGCCGTGATCCTGATTCTCACTTCCAATGTGAGTGCATTGCTTCCCACCATTCAAAGCCGGTGTGTGCTTCTTAACATGAAACCGGTAAAGGATGAACAGCTGAAACAATTCTTGATGGAAACCATGGAGATTCCCGACTATAAAGCAGATATCTGTGTGGCATTTGCCAGAGGTAATGTGGGGAAAGCGAGACTTCTTGCCAAAAGTGAGGAATTTGATAAGGTAAAGGAAGAAGCACTTGCATTGCTCAGAAACATCAATGATATGGAAATAAACGAGATTGTTGCTGCCATTAAAAAGATTAATGAATATAAGTTTGATGTCAATGATTATCTGGATATTTTCTCCATCTGGTATCGGGACATGCTGTTATTTAAAGCTACTCACGATGCCAACCACTTGATTTTCAGGGAGGAAGTACAGTATATTAGAAAGGTGGCCGATAAGAGTACCTACGAAGGTATTGAAAAGATTATTGACGCATTGGAGAAGTCCAAGCAGAGATTAAATGCCAATGTGAATTTCGAACTGACAATGGAACTCTTGCTGCTTACCATTAAAGAAAATTAGTGAGGTTGATAGATTTATGACAAAAGTAATTGGCGTACGTTTCAGAACCGCGGGTAAAATTTATTTTTTTGATCCCGGCAAATTAAATATTAAAAGAAATGATCATGTAATTGTTGAAACAGCGAGGGGAATTGAGTATGGCACCGTAGTGGGAAATCCAAGAGAGGTAGAAGACAGTAAAGTGATTCAGCCTTTAAAGCCGGTGCTTCGTATCGCAACAGAAAGAGATGATGAGCAGGAAGCAAACAATAAACTGAAGGAAAAGGATGCCTTTAAGATCTGTCTTGAGAAAATCAAGAAGCATGGTCTTGAAATGAAACTGATCGATGCGGAATATACCTTTGACAACAATAAGGTACTGTTTTATTTTACTGCAGACGGAAGGATTGATTTCAGGGAACTGGTAAAAGATCTGGCATCGGTATTTAAGACAAGGATAGAGCTTCGCCAGATCGGTGTAAGAGATGAGACAAAGATTCTCGGCGGAATCGGTATATGCGGAAGAGAGCTTTGCTGTCACAGCCACTTATCCGAGTTTGTTCCTGTATCTATTAAGATGGCAAAGGAACAAAATCTTTCCTTAAATCCCACAAAGATTTCAGGTGTCTGCGGAAGACTGATGTGTTGTCTGAAGCATGAGGAGGAAACCTATGAGGAATTGAACAGAAGGCTTCCGAATGTGGGTGACCATGTGACCACAGATGACGGACTTAAGGGTGAGGTTTCCAGTGTCAATGTACTTCGTCAGCTGGTAAAAGTCATTGTAGATGTGGATGATGAGAAGGAAATCAAGGAATACAAGGTAGAGCAGCTGCGCTTCAAGAGAAAACACAGAAATAATAAGGTAGAGGTTCAGGATGAAGAGCTGAAGGAGCTCGAAAAGCTGGAGAAAGAGGAAGGAAAGTCAAAATTAGATGACAACTGATGTACTTCTTAAGGAAAATGAGAGAGTGGATGATCTGCAGAGAAATCATTATAAGATCATTCAGGACCCAAATCGTTTCTGTTTTGGCATGGATGCCGTTCTTTTATCGGGGTTTGCAAGGGCAGGAGAAGGAGACCGGGTTCTCGATCTCGGTACCGGTACGGGTATTATACCTCTTTTGATGGAAGCAAAAACGAAGGCGTCTCATTTGACCGGGCTGGAAATCCAGGCGGAAAGTGCAGATATGGCAGCCCGAAGCGTAAAACTGAACGGTCTGGAGAGCAAGATAACAATTGTAAACGGAGATATTAAGGAAGCGGTGAGCCTTTTTGGCGCTGCTTCCTTTGATGTTGTAACCTGTAATCCTCCCTACATGACAGAGAATCATGGTTTGACAAATCCCAATGCTCCAAAGGCAATTGCAAGGCATGAACTGCTGTGTACCCTGGAGGATGTGATCCGTCAGAGTGCCAGACTGCTGAAACCGGGAGGAAATTTCTTTATGGTGCACAGGCCTTTTCGACTTACGGATATTATTGTGCTGCTCCGAGAATATAAGCTGGAACCTAAGCGGATGAAGCTGGTGTATCCTTTTGTGGATAAAGATCCCAACATGGTACTGATAGAGGCAAACCGGGGAGGAAAACCCAGAATGACGGTGGAGAAGCCGTTGATCGTGTATAAGGAGCCGGGAGTTTATACGGACGAGATTTATGATATATACGGATATTAGGGAAGAAGAGGAAAGAAAATGACAGGAACGCTCTACTTATGTGCGACACCCATAGGAAATTTAAGTGATATGACGCAGAGGGTCATCGATACACTGGGAGAAGTGGATGTGATTGCGGCGGAGGATACCAGAAACAGTATTAAGCTGTTAAATCACTTTGAGATCAGAACGCCCATGACCAGTTATCATGAATACAATAAGGTGGAAAAAGCCGATCAGCTGGTTTCACAGCTTTTAAACGGGAAAAATATTGCACTTATCACAGATGCGGGCACACCTGCGATCTCCGATCCCGGAGAAGTTCTGGTTGCCAAGTGCCATGAGGCAGGTATTCCGGTAACTTCTCTTCCCGGGTGCTGTGCCTGCATTACGGCATTAACCTTGTCAGGACTTCCTACTAGAAGATTTTGCTTTGAGGGGTTCCTCCCTTCCGAGAAAAAGGAAAAGAAACTGATATTGGAAGAATTGAAAGAAGAGACCAGAACCATTATTCTTTATGAAGCGCCTCATCATTTAAAACGCACATTGCAGGAGCTGTATGACACTGTGGGACAAAGAAAGATTACTCTTTGCCGGGAGCTTACCAAGAAATTTGAGACGGTCATGCCAACCACGCTGGAACATGCTATCCGTTATTATGAGGAGAACGAACCGAAAGGGGAATATGTTCTGGTTCTGCAGGGAAAAAGCAGAGAAGAGATCAGGCAAAATGAGCAGGCCAGATGGGAAAAAATGAGTATAGAGGAGCATATGGCTTACTATGAACAGCAGGGAATTGACAGAAAAAGCGCCATGAAACTGGTGGCGGCTGACAGAGGCGTCGGGAAGAGAGAAATCTATCAGGCGCTGCTGTAAATAAAGCGGTTTATCCGGCAATATGGATAAAAATAATTAATATCAGGAGAACAGTATAATGACAATGGATGAGACAATTAAAAGAATCAATGAGCTGTATCATAAATCTCAGGCAGAAGGATTGACAGAGGAAGAAAAAGAGGAGCAGAAAGAACTGCGGCAGAAATATATCGAGAGTGTCAGGGGAAATTTGCGTGGGCAGCTTGAAAATATGACAATCCAGAGACCGGACGGAACTGTTGAGAAGGTGAAGAAAGTAAAGTAGACAGACACTAAATATAGAATTCACATTGCTTTTGTACCATAAATATTGTATGATGAAATTGCATAACGTATTACAAAAAAATTTTTGATTACAGGAAATTTTTTTCGGGTATGATATTTTATGGAGGAATGAGATGAAAGGACATAAGATTGCAAAAATATGTATGATGGTTTGCCTTATTTTGGGAATGGTGTTGATACCGGCAAGCAAGCTTAAGGTGCAGGCAGCTGAGGTAATCGCGACCGTGCAAGGGACGATTCTTTCCGGTACATCATCTGATTTGTTAAAGCTCAGCACCAAGGAAGGTAATATGGAGATCAAGCTGGACAGCGGAACGGATACCAGTGCCTGCAAGATTTTGCTTCCGGGTAAGCATATCAGTGTTTCTGTATCACACGGCTCCGATGGGTATCTGCATGCAGTTAAGATTAGCAGTGAAGTACAGGCACCTACCGTAACAATTGATAATTCCACAACGGCCACCGTGACAGGAAAAATAAGCGAAAAGAGTGAGGGTGATATTCTTCGTTTCATTACACCCCAGGGAGAGATGGAGATTAAGCTGGATTCTACTACCAATATGAGCGGATGCTCCATGTTGGTGGCAGATAAGAATTACAACATTGTTTGTGCGCGCGGTTCCGATGCTTACATGCACGCAATCAGCATTTCTGACGGAGCGGCAACTGTATCTTCGGTGGACACATCACTGACACCAGCATCTGCGGATTCTGTAAACCGTAAGGCAGCAACCGGAACAGTTACGGGAACCGTAGCCAAAAGCACAAAAGAAGATCTTTTATATTTATCCACAAAAGACGGAGAAATGCAGTTTGTGATTGAGAAGAATACGGATTCCAGAAACGGTATGATTCTCACACCGGGCAGAAAGCTGACAGTTTCCTTTTATCATGGCTCTGATGCCTATCTGCATGCCGTTGATATTGTAGGGGTGAAAGAAAGCTCCTTGCCGGTGTCTATTGATACCTCTTCTCCGGCAACGGTAAGCGGAACAGTTGGAAGCAAGTCCACAGAAAGCCTTCTTTATCTTGATACAAAATACGGCACTATGGAGCTGAAACTGGACGCAGTAAAGAGCGTCACCGGCTGTAAGGTGATTGTCAGTGGAAAGAAACTTACCGTGACCTGTGCACGCGGTTCTGATGCCTACATGCACGCACTTGATATTAAGGGTGTTTAATGCTATCACCGTTTTATGCATAATAATTGATAATTGATAAGAAGTTAAGAAACCTTCCCTTATTGAAATGGAATACAGGGAAGGTTTTAATGTATATATACTTGGTATTGTAAAGAAAATGCTCAAAAGTTAGAATAAGATTAAAGTAGGGATCAGTATGAAAATCGAAACAGAAAAAATAACAGCGCTCCGCCATGAACTTCACATGTACCCGGAATTGTCACTCTGTGAAACGCAGACAAAGCAGCGTCTGATGAATTTTATAAAAAGGGAAACCGACCTTGCGGTAACGGACTGCGGAAAATGGTTTTATGCATTTTATCCATCCCAAAAGAGAAATGCACAGACTATTGCTTTCCGGGCAGACTTTGATGCACTGGCAATTCCGGAGGAAAATGACCTTCCGTATTGTTCACAGAATTCAGGTATTTCACACAGATGCGGTCATGATGGTCACAGTGCCGTACTCTGCGGATTTGCGATGGCGGTCAGCAGATATGGAGCAGATAAAAATATTTATTTCATTTTCCAGCATGCAGAGGAAATCGGAGCAGGCGGCAGAGAATGTGCCCCTCTTATCAGGGAAAAGAATATTACCGAAATTTACGCTTTTCATAACTGGAGCGGATTTCCGAAGAACAGTATTGTGATACGGGAAGGAATCGTTCAGTGCGCCTCCAAAGGGCTCACGATTTCTTTTATGGGTACTTCAGCTCATGCAAGTCAGCCGGAGGACGGAAGGAATCCTTCGGAGGCAATAGCAAAACTGGTACTTTCCATAGGTGAAATTGCCAGGGAGAAGGACTATCAGGGAATGGTGCTGGCCACTATTGTAAACATTTCCGCAGGGGCTAAGAATTTTGGCATTGCGGCATCTGAGGGAGAGGTGTCGGTAACGCTTCGCAGCTTTTATGAGGCAGACTGTGAGAAGCTGGAAAACAGAATTTTGGAAAAGGCAAAAGAACTTGCAGGGGATTATGATCTGCTTCTATCCCGGGAGGAAAGTGATGTATTTCCGGAAACCGAAAACGATCAGGCGGCAATAAAACGGGTGATCAGTGCGGCCAAAACTTGTGGGAAACAGATTGTTTATCTAAAAGAACCTTTTCGGTCCTCGGAGGATTTCGGATATTATCAGAAGGAATGTTCCGGAGCCATATACTATATTGGAAATGGGGAAAAATATCCACAAATACATACCACAGAATATGATTTTAATGATACAATAATAGAAACAGCAATAGAAATGTTTGCGGCATTAAGCGGAATAAATCAACTACAGTAAATAAAAGTATAACGAAAGGAAGAACAGAGAATGGCATCAAAAGTATTTTTTTCCAGAGAAATTACTCCTGAAAAGGTAGTGGAAATGTATCAACTTGCAGGAAAGGAACTGTCCGGCAAGGTAGCTGTAAAACTTCATTCGGGAGAGGAAGGAAATCAGAATTTCTTAAGACCGGAATTTTGGAAACCTATGATAGAGTACATAGATGGAACGGTAGTGGAGTGCAACACTGCTTATGAGGGTTCCCGCAACACGACGCAGAAACACCTGGAAACAATAGCAAAGCACGGATGGAGCAAATATTTCCGTGTAGATCTATTGGACGGAGAAGGTCCTGACCTGGAATTGGCAATCCCTGAGGGTAAGAGAATACAGAAGAATTTCGTTGGAAAAAATATTGTAAATTATGATTCCATGCTTGTCCTCTCTCATTTTAAGGGACATCCCATGGGCGGCTATGGCGGAGCTCTCAAGCAGTTATCCATCGGAGTGGCTTCTTCCTATGGAAAAGCATATGTTCATGGTGCCGGAGAGCCTGAAAAAATCTGGACCTCTGACCACGATGCATTTCTGGAATCCATGGCAGATGCAGCGTTATCGGTAATTAAGTATTTTAAGGGCAATATCGTTTATGTCAATGTGATGAAAAATATGTCAGTGGATTGTGACTGCTGTGCAGTTGCGGAGGATCCCTGTATGAAGGACATCGGCATTCTTGTTTCTCTCGATCCTGTTGCCATTGATCAGGCTTGTCTTGATCTTGTATATGCGTCGGACGATCCGGGAAGAGATCATCTGATTGAGAGGATCGAGTCACGAAACGGTGTGCATACTATTGAAGCGGCAGCAGCACTTGGCTGTGGATTAAGAGAATACGAACTTCAGGAAGTTTAGCGTAGATGAACATGAATCAGAATAAGATTAAAAAAAGTAATTTTACGCTGATATTAGTGGCAACCACTCTGTTTGTGGTTGTCACTTCCATAATCGGTATAGGCTTTTTCCGTTTTTACATGAACCATTTTAAAGAAACAGAAGATGAGACAAGATATCAGAGATATTATGCATTGATCACCGAGGAGAGGAAATCTTCTTTCTGGCAGTCTGTCTATCAGGGTGCATACGAGGCCGGCGTAAAGGAAAATGCTTATGTGGAGATGCTGGGCAGCAACCTTTCCACCACCTATTCCAGAGAGGATTTAATGAGGATTGCCATTGACAGTGGAGTGGATGGCATCATCGTGGAGGCTGATGAGACGAAACAGATGGCAGAACTCATCAATGAGGCAGTGGATGCGGGCATTCCTGTGGTCACATTGTATGGTGACAGTACGCAGAGTAACAGAATCAGCTTCGTAGGAGTTGGCAGTTATAATTTGGGGAGAGAGTACGGAAGGCAGATCCTCCAGATTGCGGAGGAACAAGAAAAAGACCGTGTCAAGGTATCAGTGCTGGTAAATTCTTATACACAAAATTCCAGTCAGAACATTCTGTGCTCCGGTATCCAGGAGACTGTTGAAAACGCAAATAAATCGGGAACCGATATTGAAATCACGCTGGTGTCTGTAGACAATACCAATGCTTTTTCCGTGGAGGAATCGATCAGAGATATTTTTATGGAGAATGAACTCCCTGATATTATCATATGTCTGAATGAACTGAATACCACTTGTGTATATCAGGCTGTGGTAGATTATAATAAAGTAGGCCAAGTCAATATTCTTGGTTATTATGATTCCGAAACGATCATAAAGGCGATTGACCGTAATGTTATTTATGCCACAGTTTCCGTTGACACAGAGCAGATGGGGCAGTTCTGTATCGATGCACTGACAGAATATTATGATTACGGTAATACCAGTCAGTACTTTACGGCTGATATCGCATTCATTGATAAGGATAATGTTTCCCGGTATCTGGGAGGTGGCGAAGATGAAGAATAGATTTCGAAACCTTTCTCTTCAGGGAAAAATCAGCAGTATTTGTATTTTTGCGAATTTACTTATATTTATTGTAAATATTATTTTGATCATGGGCATCAATCGCATGTCTAATGAAATGGAAATGGTATACAGAGAGAATCTGCATTTAATTGAACTTTCTGACGGTCTGACAGCTGTTCAGGATAATATGACGGCGTACCTGAATGTAAAAACAAGTGATGCCCTTGAGGATTATTACAGAAGTGAACAGAATTATTCCCAGATGGTGCAGGAACTGGATGATGATGTAACAGGCAGAACCTTTGACAGAATGGAAAGAAATATCAAGCATATGTCGGAGAAATATCTGACTGCGGTAGCACAGACCATTGAGGCGAAACGTGGCCGTAATGTGGAAAAGTACAGAGTCCGTTATGAAAATGCCACCCAGCTGTATGATTATATCAATACCTACATCTACAGCCTGAACAATGAACAGTTTATCAATAATTCTGAAAACTATGTGGAATTGCTGAAGGCTTTCCGCTTGTTTGAGACTATCAGTGTTGCCGTTATGTTTGTGGTCATTGTGGGGAATGTAGTGATCATTATAAAGCTTGCAGGGACCATAATCAGTCCTTTAAAAACGCTGGCAACGCAGGCGGACGAGGTGGCTAAAGGCAATTTTGACATTGAACTGGCAGACAGCGGTGCGGAAGATGAAATCGGTGTGGTAACGAGAGCCTTCAACCAGATGGTCATCAGTATCCGTGAATATATTGAGAGAATCCGCCTCAGTATGGAGGTGGAGAGGAATCTGAAAGAAAAAGAGCTGATGATGGAAGCCCATCTGAAAGATGCCAAGCTGAAATATCTTCAGGCTCAGATCAATCCTCATTTTCTATTCAATACGCTGAATGCCGGTGCTCAGCTTGCCATGATGGAGGGAGCGGACAGAACTTATCAGTATGTGCAGAATGTGGCGGAATTTTTCCGCTATAATGTGAAAAAAGGTGATGAGACCGTCACTGTTTTAGAGGAAATCGAGCTGGTAGACAATTATATCTATATCTTGAATGTGCGCTTTTCAGGAGAGATTCATTATGAGAAAAATATTGATGAGTCGCTTCTCGGCGTGAAGATGCCGAGCATGATCCTGCAGCCTATTGTGGAAAACTGCGTCAATCATGGAATCCGTGAAATGGCCGGGGAAGGCAGGATAAAGCTGTCGGTGTATCGGATTGACGATGTAGTATGTATCAGCGTGCGCGATAATGGCATCGGGATGAGCCAAGACACCATAGACAAGGTTTTGAACGGCACATACCGGGAAGAGGAGCTTGCGGTGGGATCCAACGGTGTCGGCATGGATAATGTCATCGCAAGGCTGAAGCTTTTTACGGAAAGTGATGATGTAATGAGCATTGTGAGTGAAGGAAAGAATAAGGGCTGTGAGGTTATCATTTATCTTCAGATGAAGGAGAGGGAAGAAGATGTATAAGATTATGCTGGCAGATGATGAAGGAATTGTGATCGATTCCCTGAAATTCATCATAGAAAAAGAGTTCGGGGATGAGTGTGTCATTGAATACGCAAAGACCGGAAGAAAAGTGATCGAGCTTGCAGAGAACTTCAGACCGGATATTGCGGTGATGGATATCCAGATGCCCGGCATCAACGGGATTGAAGCCATGAAGGAGATCCGCAAGAACAATCCGGGTATTATCTTTATTGTTATGTCAGCCTATGACAAATTTGATTATGCCAAAGAAGCTATCAAACTGGGTGTTCTGGAATATATCACCAAGCCTATGGAAAAGAACAAAATCATCTCCGTGTTAAAGCGCGCCATGGAAATGATTGAGAAGGAAAGAGAAAAGAGAAGCAACGACCTTTTGGTCAAAGAAAAATTGGAAACGGTTGTTCCGATTATTGAGAGCGGTCTGATTTACAATATTCTTTTCCAGGAACATTTCCTGGAAGATATTGAAAATTATAAGTCTATTTTGGGAATTACGCAGGATTATGCTTATATGATTGCAGTGGTCTGCGGAGATGCCCAGGAGGGCAATCATATGACCAATGCCATAGGAAGCAGTGTGAGAATGCAGAAGCATTATCAGGAGGTAAGAGAAAGCCTCAAAGAATATTTCGGATGTATTGTGGGAACGGTGATGGCCAATAAACTGGCAGTGTTGGTTCCCTGTGAAAACAATAAGATGGATTACAATGAGAGAATTGAACTGATAGAAAAATCCAGAGAACTGGTACGCAGGATGAGGAAAAAGACAGATATCAGTTTCAGAATCGGAATCGGAGGAGTCAAGGAACTTCAAAATATGTCAGAATCCTATGATGAGGCCTTAAATGCCCTGATCATGACTACCGGAAGTGTGGCTCACGTGGATGATCTTCCCATCGGATGCGATTATGCGGGCGATTATCCCATAGATCTGGAAAAAAAGCTGTTTGAGGAAGTGGAAAAGGGAGAAATCAACAATGCAGCAGCAACGGCAAGAATGTTTTTTGACTGGATGGCAGAGACCAGCCCTGACAGTCTGATGGAAATCAGAACCAAAGTACTTGAATTTGCTCTTTGGGCAGAGCACCTGGCTTACGAGAAAGGTGGTATGACCTACCGTTTCAACTCCAGGCAGGATTATCTGCCCTCTATCATGGGAATGGATGATTTGGATCAACTGAAGGATTGGTTTGTAGAAAAAATCATGACGGCTTGCCAGAATATTTTAAGCAAGAGGACGGAGAAGTCGAACAGCATCATTGAAATGGCAAAGGATTACATAAAGGATAATTACAGCAAGGATATCTCACTGGATGATGTATCCAGAATCGTAAATATCAGTCCCTATTATTTCAGCAAATTATTTAAAGAAGACACGGGGGAAAATTTTATAGAATATCTTACCGGTATCCGGATAGAGAAGGCAAAGGAATTATTGAATACAGCAGAGTATTCCATGAAAGAAATCTGTACCATGGTGGGATATTCGGATCCGAATTATTTCAGCCGTTCTTTCAAGAAAAATGTAGGGGTTACACCCACGGAATATAAGGAGGGAAAAAGAGAAGCATGAAAAAAAGAAAGACGATCTGTCTGTTTCTTGCCATGATGTTGCTCCTAACTTCCTGTGGAGAAGGAGAAGGCGGAAAGAATGTAAACAGTCCTCAGGAAGAAGAGAAAATTCAGATCGGTATGAGCTTTGATTCCTTTGTGATCGAGAGATGGCAGCGGGATCGTGATGTATTTGTATCCATGGCAAAGGAGCTTGGTGCCGAAGTGAATGTACAGAATGCCAATGGAGATATTGAGGAACAGAAAAAGCAGATCGATTACTTTATTCAGAAGGATATGGATGTGATCGTGATCATCTGTATTGATTCGGAGGGACTTGGAAGTTCTGTGCAGAAAGCGAAAGATGCTGGAATCAAGGTGATTGCCTATGACCGTCTGATCAAGGATGCGGGTGTGGATCTGTACATTTCTTTTGACAACGAGATGGTGGGAACCATGATGGCACAGTCTCTTATTGATGAAGGGCTGGCGGGCGGAAATGTGCTGATGCTGGGTGGTTCTCCGCAGGATAACAATGTATCCTTGGTGGAGGGTGGATTTAAAAAAGTGATGGAAGAAAATGATGTCACTGTTTTGGATTCTTTCCATGCAGACGGTTGGAGGGCTGAACTGGCGGCAGCTTATGTTTATGACCATGTGGATGTGGTTTCCGAAGCCGATGCCATTATGTGCGGCAATGATAACCTGGCAAGCCAGGTGGTTCATGCCCTGGCAGAAAAAAGGCTGGCAGGAGATATTTTGGTTGTAGGACAGGATGCAGACCTGGAAGCCTGCCAGAGAATTGTGGAAGGTACTCAGGTTATGACGGTTTATAAGCCGGTAGAAAAACTGGCACAGAGAGCAGCGGAATGCGCTGTTATGCTGGCAAGAGGAGAAGAAATTACCGGGGATGATGTGTCCATCATGGATAACGGAAGCTATCAGATTCCCTATGTGGGGCTTTTGCCGGTCAGTGTGACCGAGAAAAATATCAACGATGTGATCATTAACAGCGGTTTTCATCTGAAGGAAGATGTCTATTTAAATGTACCGGATAAAATGCCATAATTAATTAGGATTATTTTAAAAAGAGGTTGTGCAGCATAACAAAAAAGTGCTAGCACAACCTATTTTTGTACTCATTTTGGGTTAAAAATTTGAAGAAATTCGTAAATTATTCCTATCGCTTTCATGATATTATCTATCTGTAAACAAAATAGATACCAGTATTTAAGGGAGGTTTAAATTCATGAAAAGAAAATTACTGAGTATGCTTCTTGCAGCAACAATGGTTGCAACAATGTTAGTGGGATGTGGTTCCGGATCAGCTTCCGAATCAGCATCAGCATCCGCCGGCAGCGGAAAGATCGGTGTGGCAATGCCTACCAAGGATTTACAGAGATGGAATCAGGATGGTTCCAACATGGAAGCTCAATTGAAGGAAGCAGGATATGAGGTTGATCTTCAGTATGCTTCTAACGATATCGCAACACAGGTATCACAGATTGAAAACATGATCAACTCCGGATGCCAACTTCTGGTAATCGCTTCTATCGACGGTGATTCCCTCGGAACAGTTCTGGATCAGGCAAAGGAAAAGAATATTCCCGTTATCGCTTATGACCGTCTGATCATGAACTCTGATGCAGTTTCCTACTATGCTACATTTGATAACTACATGGTTGGAACCAAGCAGGGCGAATACATAAAAGAAAAACTTGATCTTGAAAATGCAGCAGGACCTTTCAACATTGAAATCGTTACAGGTGACCCCGGTGACAACAATGCAAGATATTTCTACGGCGGTGCTATGGATGTTCTGAAGCCTTATATCGATGAGGGCAAACTGGTAGTTAAGTCCGGTCAGATCGATTTCGAAACTGTTGCAACAGCTAACTGGTCAACAGAGACAGCTCAGTCCAGAATGGATGCTATCATTTCCGCAAACTATGCAGACGGAACAAAGCTTGATGCAGTTCTTTGCTCCAATGACTCTACAGCACTTGGTGTTACCAACTCACTGGAAGCTAACTACACAGGTGAGTGGCCTATCATCACTGGTCAGGACTGCGATATTGCAAACGTTAAGAATATGATCGCGGGCAAGCAGTCAATGTCTATCTTCAAGGATACACGTACACTGGCTTCTAAGGTTGTTGAGATGGTTGACGCAATCATGAAGGGTGGCGAGGCTCCTGTCAATGACAAAGAAACATATGACAATGGTACAGGCGTTATTCCTTCTTACCTCTGCGAGCCCGTATTTGCAGATGCAAACAATTACAAAGAACTGTTAGTTGATTCCGGATATTACACAGAAGCTGATTTACAGTAATAGAGAATCCAAAAGAAAAAAGAATAGAATGCAGGCGGGCAATACCCGCCTGCTTATTCTTAGAAGAAGGTTAAAAATCAATTGATTAAATATTGCAGCTATAGCAGACTTAGGAGGGATATACTTGGCGAAAATATTACTGGAAATGAAAAATATAACCAAAACATTCCCTGGCGTTAAAGCACTTGATAATGTAAATTTGCAGGTGGAAGAAGGCGAAATTCATGCCCTTGTAGGCGAGAATGGTGCCGGAAAATCTACTCTGATGAATGTTCTGAGCGGTATCTATCCTTATGGAACCTATGAAGGTGACATTATTTATGATGGTGAGGTTTGTGAGTTCCATACCATTAAGGACAGTGAGAGAAAAGGAATTGTTATCATTCATCAGGAACTGGCACTCATTCCTTACATGACGATAGGTGAAAATATGTTCCTCGGCAATGAAAGAGGAACCAAGCTAAAAATTAATTGGAACGAAACAAATGACCTTGCAGCGAAATATCTGAAGACAGTGGGACTTAAGGAATCGCCGCAGGTATTGATCAAGGATATAGGTGTAGGAAAGCAGCAGCTGGTGGAGATTGCAAAAGCTCTGGCAAAGAATGCAAAGCTCCTCATTTTGGATGAGCCTACCGCTTCCTTAAACGAGGCAGACTCTAAAGCGCTCCTTGAGCTGCTCCTTAAGTTTAAAAAAGAGGGAATGACATCCATTATCATCTCTCATAAATTGAATGAAGTTTCTTTTGTAGCAGATAAGATCACAGTGATCAGAGACGGTGCTACGATCGAAACGCTTGACAAAGAAAAGGATGATATTTCTGAGAGCCGTATCATTAAAGGAATGGTGGGACGTGAACTCTCGGATCGATTCCCGAAGCGTGAAAAGCATATCGGGGATGTGATGATGGAAGTGAAGGATTGGACTGTATATCATCCTCTTTATGCAGAAAGAAAGGTAGTTGACAATGTAAATCTGAATGTCAGAAAAGGTGAGGTAGTTGGTATCTCCGGACTGATGGGTGCGGGACGTACCGAGCTTGCCATGAGCCTTTTCGGCAAGAGCTATGGGGACAATATCAGTGGACAGTTGTTTATCAATGGCAAGGAGGTCCACCTTAATATAGTTCAGGATGCAATTAAGCACAAGCTGGCATATGTTACGGAGGACAGAAAAGGAAACGGATTGATCCTGAGTAATCCGATCAAAATCAATACCACGCTTGCCAATCTGGATGCCGTGAGTTTACATTCCATTATTGACAAAGATAAGGAATATGGTGTTGCAGTTGAATATAAGGATAAGCTGAAAACAAAGTGTCCTACCGTAGAACAGAATGTAGGGAATTTGAGCGGAGGTAACCAGCAGAAGGTTCTCCTGGCAAAGTGGATGTTTGCAGATCCCGATATCCTTATTCTGGATGAACCTACAAGAGGTATCGATGTAGGAGCAAAATATGAGATTTACTGTATCATCAATCAACTGGTGGCAGAAGGCAAATCCGTTATTATGATTTCCTCCGAATTACCGGAAATTCTCGGTATGTGCGACAGAATTTACGTTATGAATGAAGGTAAGATTGTAGGAGAACTGGAAGGCAGTGAGGCTACACAGGAAATCATCATGTCACATATTCTTAAAGCCGGAAAGTAAAGGAGAAAAGGTATGAATAAAGCAAAATCCTTAGATTTCATAAAGAAATATACCATGATTATTGTTTTGATCGTAGTTACAGCATTTTTTGCATGGAGAACGGGAGGAGCCATCCTGCTTCCCATGAATGTCAGCAGTCTGATTTCACAGAACGCATATGTATTTATTCTTGCAACCGGTATGCTGCTTTGTATTCTGACAGGTGGTAATATTGATCTTTCCGTCGGTTCGGTTGTCTGCTTTGTAGGAGCGATCGGTGCGGTTCTCATGGTCAATATGAAGGTCAACATGGTAGTTGCCATTCTGATCATGATTCTTGTTGGTACATTGATCGGAGCCTTTCAGGGCTTCTGGATTGCTTATGTAAGAATTCCTCCTTTCATTGTTACTCTGGCAGGAATGCTTGCCTTCAGAGGCTTAAGCAATGTAGTACTTGACGGTATGACCATTTCCATCAAGGAGTGTACTGCATTTGTAAATCTGTTCGGCGGCGGTGCTAACTGCTATATTCCCGATTTCTTCGGAAACGGCAGTCTTAATTTGACTTGTGTGTTTGCGGGGGTACTGGCAACGGTTATTTATGTGTTCATCCAGATAAAGAGCAGAATGAGTAAACAGAAAAAAGGTTATGCAATAGAGAATATGGCTGTTTTCCAGATCAAAACACTTTTAATCGGTTTGGTAATTCTGGCATTCTCTTTCAGACTTGCACAGCATAAAGGTATTCCTACGGTACTGATCTGGGTATTGATCGTAGTTATGGTATATGGCTACATTACCTCAAATACCACAACAGGACGTTATTTCTATGCAGTAGGCGGCAATGAGAAGGCTACCAAGCTTTCCGGTATCAATACCAACAAGGTATATTTCCTGGCATATTTGAATATGGGATTTCTGGCAGCTTTAGCAGGAATGGTAACTATTGCACGTATGACCTCTGCACAGCCTACTTATGGACAGAGTTATGAGATGGATGCCATCGGTTCCTGCTTCATCGGCGGTGCTTCCGCATATGGTGGTATCGGTACAGTTCCCGGCGTTATCGTCGGTGCGGTTCTGATGGGTGTCATTAACCTTGGTATGTCACTGATGGGTGTTGATCAGAACATGCAGAAGGTGGTAAAAGGACTTGTTCTTCTGGCAGCTGTCATTTTCGATGTAGTATCAAAACGTGGTGGTAAATTAATTTCCAAGAATTAATTTCTGCAATATTTAATCAAGAGAGGTTTCGGGTATAAAAGTATCCGAAACCTCTTTTTTATAGAAAAAAAAGAAAATTTGTATTATAATTTGTTTTCGGAAAAGATGAAAACGAGGTGGTTTGCGATGAACAGAGATTTAACATGCGGGAAACCGCAGAAGGTCCTATGGGCATTTTGTCTTCCGCTATTTGGAAGTGTGATTTTTCAGCAGATGTACAACATAGCTGACAGTCTGATTGCAGGAAAATTTGTAGGCGAAAATGCACTGGCAGCGGTAGGGAACAGCTATGAGATTACTTTGATCTTCATTGCTTTTGCTTTTGGCTGCAATATCGGGTGTTCGGTGATCGTCAGCAGATATTTCGGCTCCAAAGAATATCACCATGTGAAAACAGCGGTACATACCACACTGATCAGCGGAGGAATTCTCTGTGGTTTGCTGATGCTGGCAGGATTTCTGCTTTGCAACAGACTGCTTGTCATGATTCATACACCGGAGAAAATCATGGGAGATTCGGCGCTGTATCTGATGATCTATATCGGCGGTCTTCCCTTCCTCTTCTTCTATAATATTGCAACGGGAATTTTTTCGGCTCTCGGCAACTCTAAGACACCATTTATTTTTCTGGCATGTTCTTCGACTGCCAATGTGCTGGCAGACTATATTTTTGTGCGATTTTTCAACATGGGAGTCACAGGTGTGGCATGGGCTACTTTTCTCTGTCAGGGAATAAGCTGTATCCTTGCCATTGCGGTAGTATTTAAACATTTGAGACTGCTTCCCTGCGAAAAGAAAGCGGAGCTGTTTTCTTTCCCAATTTTCAAACAAATTTGTATTGTGGCGATTCCAAGTATTTTACAGCAAAGCTTTATTTCTGTGGGCAATATTGTAATCCAAAGTCTGATCAATGGCTTTGGACCTGCTGTGATTGCCGGTTATGCGGCAGCGATTAAATTAAACAATCTGGTGATCACTTCCCTTACCACATTAGGGAATGGTATTTCCAACTTTACTTCGCAGAATGTGGGTGCAGGCAAATATGACAGAATTCACAGCGGTTTTCAGGCAGGCATCAAAATGGTATGGACGGTGTGTGTGCCAGTCGTGATGCTGTATCTGACCATTGGAAAATGGCTGGTGTATCTGTTTATGGACAGTGCCGAAGGACCGGCGATAGAAACAGGAATTCAGATTCTCAGAGTATTGGCACCGTTCTACTTTGTGGTCTCTGTAAAATTGGTGACCGATGGGGTTTTGCGGGGAGCAAGCCGGATGAAGGAATTTATGGCATCCACTTTTACCGACTTGATCCTGCGAGTGGTACTGGCTGTGATCCTGTCAGGATTTATGGGCACTATGGGAATATGGAGTGCATGGCCGGTAGGCTGGTGTATTGGAACGATCGTATCACTTTATTTTTATAGAAAGTATTATTTGAAGTTGAAAAAATAATCAGAAATAAGTATATTAATATTATGGAAAAAACAGAGCAGACATTAAGAAAAATGGTAGATGAAAATGACTATATGCAGTTTTTGGGGATTGAGCTCCTTGAAGTAAAACAGGGATATGCTCTCGCCAGAATGAAATACAAGAAAGAATTGACGAATCCCTATGGTATGCTTCACGGAGGAAGCTTATATTCCCTTGCGGACATTGTGGCTGGAACGGCAGCCTGCATGAATGGTTATTATGTGACCACCGTGACGGGCAGTATGAATTTCATGCTGCCGGCAGAGGGGACCGAATACATCTATTGTGAAGCGGAGCAGCTCCGCTATGGAAAACATCTTGCCGTTTTTGCGGTCAGGCTGAAAGACGATAAGGAAAAGCTTCTTGACAGTGGGGAATTTACATTTTTTATTACAGAACATAAGGTGTTGGCATAACAGTTTTATTTTGCTATAATTTTTGTATAGGCCGATGGTCATGAAACGGAGAAAACGGTAATATGCAATATTTAAGCATAGAGCATCTTAAGCCCGGCATGAAACTTGCCAAAGCAATTATGGGAGATGATGGGCGGCTCCTTGTCAATGCAGGTAATCAGATCAGTGAAACGGTTTTAAAAAGAATGACCGCCATGGGCTTTCAGGGCGCATACATCGATACACCGGGTTTTGAGGATATCATCATAGAGGACGTTATCCCTGATGAATTGCGAACACAGGCATTTGCGTCATTGTATAAAAATGACGCAAATGCCTGTGTCCCTCTTGCAAAAAAAATGGTGCAGGAACTGAAATACAGAGAGACCCTGAAAATGGATCTTCTTGATATTAAGAATGATAAGAATTATGAGTACAGACATTGTATTTCCGTAGCAGTTTTTTCCATTGCCATTGGTGTAGGAATGGGCTTTAATGAGGAACAGCTCAACAATCTGGCGGTGGCCGGTCTTTTGCATGATATCGGCAAATTTGATGTCAAGAGAAAGGTTTTAAATGCCAAGCATGTTTATAACGACAAGGAAATGGATGAGATGAAAAAACATCCCATGTATTCCTATGAGGCATTAAAAGAAATTCCTTCCATATCCAGTGTTTCAAGAAATTCTATTCTTTTTCACCATGAAAACCTTGACGGATCCGGTTATTATGGGATTTCCGCGGAGAAACTGGGTATTTTTCCGAGAAATCTTCGTGTGGCAGATACTTATGATGCTCTTACTGCCCAGAGAAAATACAGAAAGGCGTTTTCTCCTGCGTATGCAACAGAATACATAATGGGCAATGTAGGGAATCTGTTTGATAAGGATGTTGTGGATGTCTTTACCAGAGAATTCCCTATTTATCCAAACGGCTTTACTTTAAAGCTGTCAAATGGTGAACTGGCGGTAGTGGCAAGCAATGACAAGAATCCTATGCGTCCCCTGATCAGAAAGATGGACGGGACGAATGCGGATCTTTCTACGGATGCAAATTATAGAAGTGTGTTGATAGAGGAAATGTTATAAAGGAGAAATGAGAATGGCTTTTCATATTATTACAGACTCGGCATCGGATGTTCCCGAGAGCATTATCAAGGAATATAATCTCTATGTAATGCCTACACCCGTGACCATTGAAGGAACAGATTACTTCGACGGGAAGACAATCTTTCCTGATCAGTTCTACGAGATCCAGGCTTCCGGAAAGGAGATCAAAACATATCATATTAATCAGTATATGTTTCATGAGCATTTTCTTCCCTATGCACAGAGGGGAGACGAAGTGCTCTATATCTGTTTCTCTACGGGAATTGCAGGAACCTTTAATGCGGCGAACCTTGCCTACGAGGAAGTGAAGGAGGAGTATCCTGATTTTAAACTGACTATAATTGATTCGAGATGTGCGTCGGTGGGTTATGGGCTTGTGGTGGCAAGGCTGTTAAAGATGCAGAAAAACGGTGCGTCAAAAGACCTGATCATCGAAGCTGCACACTTTTTCTGTGAACATATGGAGCATGCAGTTACTGTGATGGAACTGGAATATCTGTTTAAGGGCGGGAGACTCAGCAAAACCTCTTTCCTTGCGGGAACCGTGCTTGATATCAAGCCCATTATCATTGTGGATGAGAACGGCTCCCTGAAGGCGGTCGAGAAGGTCAGAGGATGGAAGAAGGCACAGAACCGCATTCTCGATATGGTAGGAGAAAAGGGAAAAAATCTGGAAAACCAGGTAGTAGGCGTTGTGTATGGAAGAGAAAAGGAGTCTGCCGAGTATATAAAGCAACAGCTTAAGGAACGATATCATGTAAAAGGCCTTTTGGAAGGAAGAATCGGATGTGCCATCGGTGCTCATACAGGACCGGACATTCTGGGTATTACCTTCCTGAACGAAACAAAGGATGAGTATGATAAGTGGTTGAATGATTAAGCAATCAATAATACTTAAAGGTGACAGACATGACAAAATTACTTGTGTATTTAAAAGATTATAAAAAAGAAAGCGTATTGGGGCCTCTGTTTAAATTACTGGAGGCTTCTTTTGAACTTATCGTTCCCCTTGTGGTGGCTTCCATGATCGATGTGGGAATTGCAAACAGAGACAAGGGATATATTTTGAAAATGTGCCTGATCATGGCAGCTCTCGGATTGATCGGTCTTACCTGCTCTGTGACAGCCCAGTTTTTTGCAGCAAAAGCTGCGGTGGGATTTGCCACGAAGCTTCGGCATGGATTGTTTGAGCATATTCAGAAGCTTTCTTTTTCCCAAATGGACAGGGAAGGAACTTCTACGCTGATCACCAGAATTACCAGTGATATCAATCAGGTGCAGTCAGGTGTAAATCTGGTGCTGCGCCTGTTTTTGCGCTCACCCTTTATCGTGTTTGGCGCCATGATCATGGCATTTACGGTGGACGGGAAGGCAGCGCTTATTTTTGTGGTAGTAATACCGATTTTATCTGTTATTGTATTTGGCATTATGCTGATCAGTATTCCTCTGTATAAAAAGGTGCAGGGGGCACTTGACAGAGTGCTTGGCATCACCAGGGAGAATTTGACAGGTGTGAGAGTGATTCGTGCCTTTGGGCAGGAGGAGGCGGAGGTTGCGAAGTTTGACGGGGAAAACGATGCACTACGCCACGTGCAGATGGTGGCGGCAAGAATTTCCGCGCTAATGAATCCCTTAACTTATGTGGTGATCAACGGCGGACTGATCGCACTGATCTATGTGGGTGCCGTCCGGGTAGAAGCAGGTATCCTGACCCAGGGACAGGTGGTTGCCCTGGTCAATTATATGTCCCAGATACTGGTGGAGCTTGTGAAGCTGGCAAATCTGATCATTACGGTGACCAAGGCTGTTGCCTGCGGAAACAGAATCCAGAGTATTCTGGAAGAGCCTGCGGGAATGGAAGAAAAAGACAGCAGAGGTGATGAGAAGCTGACAGGCTGTGTGGAGTTTGACCATGTGTCCATGCGGTACTATGAAGGCGGCGAGGAAGCATTGACTGATATTCATTTTAAGGCCGTAAGGGGACAGACCATCGGTGTTATCGGAGGAACCGGTTCCGGTAAATCTTCCCTGGTAAATCTGATTCCCCGTTTTTATGATGCGGAAAAAGGAAGTGTAAAGGTAGACGGCGTGGATGTAAAAGAATATGATCTGACAGCCCTCAGAGATAAAATCGGTGTTGTGATGCAGAAGGCAGTGTTGTTTCACGGAACCATCAGGGAAAACCTGAAATGGGGAAATGAAAGTGCAAGTGATGAGGAATTGTGGGAGGCACTTAGGACAGCGCAGGCTAAGGAGTTTGTATTGCAGAAAAAGGATCAGCTGGATGAGATGATCGAGCAGGAGGGCAGGAATCTTTCGGGTGGTCAGAGGCAGAGACTTTCCATTGCAAGAGCCCTTGTAAAGAAGCCGGAGATATTGATTTTGGATGACAGTGCATCAGCTCTTGACTATGCCACCGACGCGGCACTTAGAAGATCCTTAAAGGAAATGCCGGGAGAGACAACCGCCTTTATCGTTTCTCAGAGAGCCTCTTCCCTGATGCATGCAGATACAATCATCGTGTTGGATGACGGAAATGTAGCAGGAATGGGAACTCATGAAGAGCTTCTGAAGACCTGTGAGGTATATCAGGAAATCTACTACAGTCAGTTTGAGCGTTCTGATAAAGGGGATAAGAAGGAGGGTGAAAACTGATGAAGGATGATAAGAAAAAAGTGAATCAAAAAGAGACTTTGTTAAAAGTGCTTGCCTATATCAGACCCTACAAATTTCTGATGGCGCTGACAATTATCATGGCGGCGGTTTCCGTGGCGCTTACTCTGTATCTGCCGATTTTGGCAGGTGATGCGGTGGACTTACTCATATACATTTTTGATCCATCATCTCTGAATGTGGCAAGCCCTTGGCCTGCGCTGTTTTTTATTCTGAAAAAGATGGCAGTTGTGATCCTCCTTACGGCAGTCACCCAGTGGATCATGAATATCTGCAATAATAAGATTGTCTACAGCATCATTCAGGATATCAGAAAAAAAGCATTCAGGAGACTTGAGGAGTTGCCTTTAAAATATCTGGATGCTCATTCCCATGGTGATATCGTGAGCCGTGTGGTGGCAGATGTGGATCAGTTTGCAGACGGTCTGCTGATCGGATTTACCCAACTGTTTACGGGGGTGATCACGATCCTGGGAACGCTGCTCTTTATGATCTCTGTGAATGTGGGCATCACGGTGGTGGTAGTGGTGATTACGCCGGTGTCTTTATTTGTGGCAAGCTTTATTGCCAAAAAGACCTTCAGTATGTTTAAGCTGCAGTCAGAAACAAGAGGGGAGCAGACAGCTCTCATCAATGAAATGATCGGGAATCAAAAGGTGGTTCAGGCCTTTAACAGAGAGGATGAAACGCTTGAGAGATTTGATGAGATCAACGGAAGACTGGAAAAGTGTTCCCTTCGGGCTATTTTCTTCTCCTCCCTCACCAATCCCTGTACCCGCTTTGTTAACAGCCTTGTCTATACGGGGGTGGGACTTACAGGTGCCTTTGCGGTACTTCGGGGAGGTCTTTCCGTAGGGCAGCTGACCTGTTTCCTCTCCTATGCAAATCAGTACACCAAACCCTTCAATGAAATTTCCGGAGTAATCACGGAGTTGCAGAATGCCCTTGCCTGCGCGGCCAGGATTTTTGAACTGATCGAGGAAGAACCGCAGGAGCCGGATGCAGAGGATGCCATGGTGCTTGAAAATGCGGAGGGGGAGGTAAACCTTGATCATGTAAGCTTTTCCTATGTGCCGGACAAAAAGCTGATCGAGGACTTAAATCTTTCCGTGAAACCGGGGCAGAGAATCGCTATTGTGGGACCTACAGGGTGCGGTAAGACAACCATCATCAATCTGTTGATGCGCTTCTATGATGTAGATCAGGGAAGTATTTCGGTGGACGGGGCAAACATTCAGGATATTACGAGAAAATCCCTGCGTACCTCTTACGGCATGGTACTGCAGGAGACCTGGCTTAAGAGAGGAACCATCCGTGACAATATCACGGTGGGAAAACCGGATGCCACGGAAGAAGAGATCATCGCGGCGGCCAAAGCTTCCCATGCCCATAGCTTTATCAGAAGGCTTCCCAACGGATATGATACAGTGATCGGGGAAGACGGCAGAAGTCTTTCCGGCGGGCAGAAGCAGCTTTTATGCATTACAAGAGTGATGCTTTCTCTGCCGCCCATGCTGATTCTGGATGAGGCAACCTCATCCATCGATACCAGAACGGAGATCAAGATTCAGAAGGCATTTGCCACCATGATGGAGGGAAGGACCAGCTTTATCGTTGCCCATAGACTGTCCACGATTCAGAATGCAGATGTGATCCTTGTGATGAAGGACGGACATATCATTGAGCAGGGGAATCATGAACAGCTCCTTGCAAAGGGGGGCTTTTACGCACAGCTTTACAATAGTCAGTTTGCAATTGCATAGAAATTTACGCCGCAAGGCGCACAATAAAAATGGAGGCGTGTTATCACGCCTCCAAAATTGGTTTCAGGTATTCAATCAGAACTTTTGCTGCTCTCTCATGGGATTTTACACCGGGATGTGCATGAGCACCTACGGTTTCCCCTGTTGTGTTTGGCAGCTGCAGAAAGGCAACATTTTCATCGCCTGACTGTTTTTGATATCGATTGATGGCATCGGTGATTGCCAAAGTTAAATCATAACCGAGCATTCCGTAGGTCCATACGATATGAGAATCAGGATTATGTTTTCGTATCATGGCAAGAAAATCGATCACTGCCTGTTCAAAACGCATCAGATCGTCCGGGTTGAAGGAGCCATCCGGGTTTTTGCGCTGTTTAAAGGTTTTTCCGGTCACAGGGTCCGTGAAGGCCGGCTGGTTAAAAGCACTGGCATCATTAGTTCCCAGATTGACGATGATGGCATCTGCTTTCCACTTCTCAAAATGATAAGGTCTTGAAACTCCCAGTTTTTCATTAAATTCTCCACCTGCAAGTCCACAGAGCTTTTCGTAGCGGGAAGGAATATTGCTGTTTGGGTTATTATCCCACCCACTTAAAACGCCCCAGCCACCCTGGGAGAATAAATGATAATCGGCATCCAATGCGTCCGAAACCATAACCGCATAATTTCGGCTGCTGCTCATATACATGGCAATCCAGTCGGTATCTTCATTAGCGCCGTAGGTGCCTTCACCGGAGGTAATGCTGTCTCCGATGAATTCCAGTTTGTAACGCCTATCGGAAACAGGAAGGAAAAATCCGTCCGTCTGGAAGCCTTTTACCAGAATGTGACAGGAATCATCTTCACTCATCGCCTGCAGTTCTCGCATAAACTTTACATTTTTTACAGCCTCCGGACTCATGCTTCTGAAAAGACAGATGGAATAGGAGCCGGGGAGCAGCATCTGACGGCTCATGAAAGCGCCGTTGATGGCAGTCCAGATCCAGGGCTCGTGCACATCACAGTCTACCTCTAAATCAATCCACAGCTCGGAGCCGGTTACATTTACTTCGACTCCGCTTCCGTTAAAGAAAAGGGGAAGGGGATACATGTCATCCTCGGTACGTCCGTGAACCTTGTAGTATTCCACTTCTTTTAACGAATAAGATTTTAAATTGGTATTTTTCTGCATTTTTCTGTGTCCCCCGTAATGTGTTATGTTCTTTTTTCTTAATCCCAAAATAAAAAGCGGGTGATGGGAATCGAACCCACGTATCCAGCTTGGAAGGCTGGTGTTCTACCATTGAACTACACCCGCATAAAATGATTATTTATTTAGTGCCCAGAACCGGAATCGAACCAGTGACACGAGGATTTTCAGTCCTCT
>JAGAQU010000022.1 GCA_017622575.1 Lachnospiraceae bacterium | reverse complement strand
GCAATGTCATGGATATGGCAGTCGGTATCATCATCGGAGGTGCGTTTTCGGGTATTGTGACATCTCTTACGGACAACTTTATCAATCCCATTATCAATTTAATCATGGGAAATGCATCCTATACAAAGGCAGATGTCATCGGATTCGGCTCTGCTTTTTTGGCGTCTGTTGTAAACTTTGTCATCATGGCTTTCATTCTTTTCTGCCTGATCAGGGGAATCAATAAGCTGATGAGTGTAGGGAAAAAGAAGGAGGAACCCAAGGCTCCCACTACCAAAATCTGCCCTTACTGCAAGAGTGAAATTCCGTTAGATGCTGTAAGATGTGCACACTGTACTTCTGAACTGCCAGAATAAAGGACATTATGAAGAATATGTAGGAGAACAGGAGTAAAATGATGCGATTAGGAGCACTGGAAGCAGGCGGAACCAAAATGGTATGCGCCATCGGAGATGAGAGCGGAAAAATTTATGAGCAGGTGTCAATTCCAACTGAAACACCGGAAATCACAATGCCGAAGTTGATTTCCTACTTTGAGGAAAGAAAGATCGAGGCGCTGGGAATCGGTTGCTTTGGCCCCATTGACCCTGATAAAAAGTCAGAGACCTACGGATACATTACCAGTACACCAAAGCTTGCCTGGGCAGATTACAATATTGTCGGCACTATGGAAAAATCACTTATGATACCTGTGGGATTTGATACGGATGTCAACGGCTCTGTGCTGGGGGAAGTGACCTTCGGTCAGGCGAAAGGGAAAAAATGTGTGGTTTATGTGACCATCGGAACCGGTGTGGGTGCCGGTATCTATATTGAAGGAAAGCTTCTTCATGGTATGCTTCATCCCGAGGCAGGACATATTCTGCTTTCTAAACGGGAAGACGATACTTATGAGGGAAAATGCCCTTACCACAAGACATGTCTGGAGGGACTGGCAGCAGGCCCTGCCATTCAGGAAAGATGGGGTAAGAGAGCAGCAGATCTTAAGGATGATGAGAGAGTATGGGATCTGGAGGCGTACTATATCGCTCAGGCGCTTGTGGATTACATACTGATCCTGTCTCCCCAGATGATCATCTTAGGCGGCGGCGTGATGCATCAGGAGCAGTTGTTCCCGAAGATCCGCAGTTATGTAAAGAAGATGATGAACGGCTATATCAAAACAAAAGAAATGGCAGACCTTGATCACTACATTGTTCCGGCAAGTCTCCATGACGATCAGGGTATTATGGGAGCGCTTGAGCTCGGAAGGCGCGCTCTTATGAAAGAAGAATAGAAGAATAAGACTGCAATTCATCCGCAAAATGTGCAGGTTATCCTCCCTTGTATTCCGTACGGAAAGCAATTGTGCTATGGTTGCACTGTAAAATTGCAACAGGTACGAAGAGGGAGGATTTTTTATGAAAAAGAAATTATTGATTCCATTGGGTGTGCTGCTTTTTCTGATCGCAGGCACAGTTCTGTTTGGAAAGCTGATCCTGTTTCCATCCTATCAGCCGCCGTTAGTTACGGGCGATCATGAAGTGGAAATACAGGAATTTACCTGGGTGGATGAGAGCAGGGTCGAAACCTTTACAGACACGGGAGAAAAACGAGCGCTTACCGTGAAATTCTGGTATCCGAAGGAAGCGGGCAGTTATCCGCTTGTGGTCTTTTCACACGGTGCCTTTGGGGTGATTGACAGTAACTACTCCACCTGCGCAGAGCTTGCATCAAACGGTTACGTGGTGGCAAGCATCGCTCATCCCTACCATGCCATGTATGTGAAGGACGTGAATGGAAAGGTTACGATTGTAGACCGGGATTTTATGAAAAGTATTTATGTGGGAAACGGCACCTATACTCCGGAAACGGAACAGATCGTTTACGAAAATAGCAGACAGTGGCTTTCCCTACGCCTTGCAGATGAAAATTTTGTCCTTGATACCATTTTGGAAAAAGCAGGAGAAGGAGAGAATGCGCCTTTTTCTCTGATCGATACGGAAAAGATCGGTCTGTTTGGCCATTCCATGGGAGGGGCAACTTCTGTTCAACTGGGAAGGGAGAGGAAGGATATCGATGCGGTGATCGACTTGGAGGGCACCATGTTCGGAGAGTATGTGGGTTTTGAAAACGGGATAGAGATTTACAATGAGGAGCCTTATCCCATTCCCTTACTTGATGTCAATTCCGAAAAGGTTCATGAGGAGGCCATAAGGACACAGCAGGAGCTTGCCGATGTCTGCCCCGGCTGGCAGTACGTAAATTTTTATGTGGGTGAACATGCGAAGGATTACAGGGAGATTATTTTTAAGGATGCCGGTCATCTTAATTTTACAGATCTGCCCATGATTTCACCTTTCCTCGCAAAAATGCTGGGAGTGGGAGATGTGGATGCGCGAGAGTGTATCGGGAATGTAAATGAAGTGGTTCTTACATATTTTGATCATTATTTGAAGGGTGAAGAAAGCCTTGCACTTCAAAGTGAATATTAAGGTTTCTAAGGTGCGGTTTTGTTTATGAAGGTATTGATAAGACGAATTCCGAAAAAGGAAGAGGAACAGGTCATTATTGAATGTGTGGAAGTGAATTCCGACGTGAAGGATATCCGGAACTACGTGCTCTCAAAAGGGATGGAGCTTTCGGGAATCACACAGGATCATCATATGGAAAGATTTTCTCTTTCAGGAGTGTTTTATTTTGAAGCGCTGGATGAAAAGGTGTTTGCTTACACAAGAGATCAGGTATATGAGATCAAAATGCGGCTGTATGAGGTGGAACAGAAATATGCAGACAATCATTTTGCCAGATGTTCCAAATCGGTGGTTTTGAATCTGATGCTTCTTGAAAATATATCACCCGCACTGAATGGCCGTTTTTTTGCCCATATGAAAAACGGAGAGAGACTTATGATATCAAGACAATATGCGCAGAAAATGAAACAGATTGTAATGGGAGGCGGCAGAGATGAGGATTAATAAATATATTTCGGAGTTTATGACTGCATTTTTTGTGTGTACCACCTGTATCACAATTTTGGAAGGGATTCTTGGCATGATCTTTTTTCCGGAGGAGAGACTTCCTTACGAAGCTTTCTTTTCCCCTCCGCTTTTTGGTTTTTTCTCCGTACTCCTCGGGTTTGTCACAAAATCAAAAAAGGAACTCAGTGTGAAACAGATCCTGTTTCGAAGAGCAATTCATCTGCTTTTGATAGAAGGAATGGTATTTGGACTTAATTATCTTTCGGATCATACTTTTGAGCCGGTGGTCACCTGGACACTTGCCTGTTCCATAGCCTTTATTTTTGTGGCGGTTTATGTTATCATGTGGCTGAATGATCAGAGGAGTGCAGCCCTGTTCAATGAGAAACTGAAATTGTATCAAAACAGGGAGGCATAAATACATCAGGAGATATAGTCATAATGGAGAACAATCTGACAAGAGAAGAAGCATTTGCATTACTGCGAAAGTACAACAAGGAACCGTTTCATATTCAGCATGCCCTTACGGTGGAAGGAGTTATGCGCTGGTATGCCGGTGAGCTTGGCTATGGAGAGGAAGCAGATTACTGGGCAACAGCCGGTCTTCTGCATGATATTGATTTTGAATTGTACCCGGAGCAGCACTGTGTGAAGGCTCCGGAATTATTGAGGGAAGGCGGAGCGAGCGAGGATATCATCCATTCGGTATGCTCTCATGGCTACGGCATCTGCTGCGATGTGAAACCGGAACATGAGATGGAAAAGGTTCTCTTTGCAGTGGATGAACTGACCGGTCTGATCGGGGCGGCAGCTCTGATGCGCCCGTCGAAGAGCGTGATGGATATGGAAGCCTCCAGTGTCAAGAAGAAATTCAAGGACAAGAAATTTGCGGCAGGCTGCTCACGCGATGTGATCAGGGAAGGAGCAGAGAATCTCGGATGGGATCTGAATGACCTGTTTGAAAAGACGATCCTTGCAATGCGCTCCTGTGAGGCCGGAATCCGGGAAGAAATGGAAAAGATACAGGTAGAAGGATAAGAAAATGATAGGAATGGGAACACTGATCAATACGGCCGCTGTTATCGCAGGCGGCCTTTTGGGCTTATGCCTGAAAAACGGCTTGAAGAAGCGGATGCAGGAAATCCTGATGCAGGCCTGCGGTCTTGCCACTATTTTTATCGGAGCGTCGGGAGCTCTGTCAAAAATGCTTGTGGTAGACAGAAAGCAGATGGAAGCGCAGGGAACCATGCTCCTTATTTTTTCCCTGGTGATCGGCTCCCTTGTCGGTGAGTGGATGAATATAGAGGAAAAAATGGATGCTTTGGGGGAAAAGATCAAGAAGACGGTAAAGGCCCGGAACGACAGTCATTTTGTGGAAGGGTTTGTCAATGTTTCCCTGATCATCTGCGTGGGCGCCATGGCCATCGTGGGTTCCATACAGGACGGGATCAGCGGGGATTATTCCATGCTGATGGCTAAGTCGGTTCTCGACTTCGTCATGGCGGTGATCTTTGCTTCCACCTGCGGGATCGGTGCCGTTTTTTCAGCGGTTCCTCTCTTTGTTTATCAGGGCAGCATCACACTGATTGCAGCTTTCTGCGGCTCTTTTATCAGTGATGCTTTGATCAGCGATCTGTCCTTTATCGGGTCGGCACTGATCTTTTGTGTCGGTGTCAATCTTGCCTTCGGAAAGAAATTCAGGGTAGGGAATATGCTCCCTGCCCTGATCGTGCCGGTGATATACCGGGTGCTGATGAGTGCCTGGGGATACCTGTCCGGTGCTTTTTAGATATGTTTTGTTTTTTTGTCTGTTTCTTTGTAATACTTACGCATCCTGTTGGGTAAGAAATTTCGAAACATTACATATTTTGGACAAAAACCTTATTTTCTGTAATGATTACGCATTTTGCTGATTAACGAAATTCCGTAACATTACATATTTCGACCACAAATTGTATTTTCTGTAATGTTTTAGGCTCTTTTTCTTATCTAAAAGTCTTTGTTCTATTGCAAACATTACAGAAAATACATAAAGCTTTGGTTTTATGTAATGTTGTTGCTCCTTGATGGTTCAAAGACATTACAGATATTATGTAAAAATCTTATTTCTTGTAATGTTCTTCCTTCAAACAGCCCAGGGACGTTCATGCCTTACATGTTTTGCCTGCATTGTGAAACCACATTGTGTCGCAGTATTTATGTTATCATCATCGTTTCTGCTGTGGATCAGTCTTCTTCAATTCATACAGATCGGAGGTATGTCTGACACCGTGCAGATGTTCAATTCGCTCCCGGATTTCCTCTGTATCGGCAGTCAGACTGATGGTTACATGATAGTTGAAGGAATCCGCAAGAGGATTTTCCGTAAAGGAAGCGGCAAGGTCTTCCGGCAGATATTCTGCGGAAAAAGTGTTCCATGCCTCATCGGCAGTAATGAATTCCACGAAAGAAACGCCGTCCATGGCACGCAGGGCATCTCCGACAGCATCGATTTCCTCCTGACTGACCCCTTTCTCAAAAAAGACATTTACATTTTTCGTCTGGTATAAATCGTATGCGGCATAGGAAGGAATGCTTGCGGTAAGGATGAGAACTGCCGCCGTTGCTGCCACCGCGATCAGTTTAGAATAACGGAAAAAGAAATTTTTTGTCCGCTGCTTTGTCTGACAGCCATTTAGCAGTTCTGCTTTCATGGTTTCCGGCATGGTGAGTCCATTGATAGCGGTGACAAAATTTGTTTCATTCATAATAACCTCTTTTCTACAGGCATCGGCCTGTCATTCATCTAATTTTAACTTGAGCGCTTCTTTTCCGCGCTGAATACGTTTCTTAACGGCATTTTCCGAAATGCCCAGAATCCCGGCAACTTCTTTGAGGTGATATCCCTCTATGTAATGCAGGACGAGTACTGATTTATATTTGGCAGGCAATGCAAGAACTTCCCTCAGAATTTCCCGATATTCCTTTTGCACATCCGGTATTTCGAGTTCTTCAATGCCAAAACAGGAATGCTTTTTGCTGAAACGTAAGAAATCCTTGCAGAGATTGGAGGTGACCTTTAACAGCCAGGACTTTTCATGCTCTGCACATTGAAAAACAGGGGCCTTTTCCATATATTTCAGCAGCACCTCCTGAAGAACATCCTGCACATCGTGGGGATTTCCGAGAAGTACATAGGCATTCCGATAAAGAAGATTGCCATAAGTCCGGATAATATGTTGTATTTCCTCTTCACTTTTATGGTTCACACCATCTGACCTCCTTCCTGAAACAGTGCGCGCATTTGCTGTTTCTATGATACATACGATTTACACATTTATAAAGTGACAAATAGTATAAAATAAGATAAAATAATGTCTAGTAAAAGTTTTACTGGATGATCTGTTTGGCATCATGTGCAGAAAAATAACTTTATGGCGATTTGGGGCACGATGGAAACCAAACGCCGGCACACGTTGTGAGCCGTCTTATTGGATGAGACTCATAAAAACGTGGAAGCCTTTGCTGAACACGTTTTTAGCTTTTGAGGCTCATTGGAATGTATCGTGCACATGAGCCAAAATGTTATTTTTCTGTACATGATTTCATACATACATCTGACAATATATTTATCTGGAGGTACGGAGCATGTTAAGCAAAATAGTTACGGATATCAGAACAAACTGGGCAATCAGCGACAGGGAAAGAGACGAAGGCCTGACCACGCCGGAGGACATCACCCGTCATGATGACATATCCTACGGCCCATGCGGCGAATGGAACCTTCTTGACATTTACCATAAAAAGGATGTAAATACATGCCAGCCCACAATCGTGAATATTCACGGTGGCGGTTGGGTATACGGCACAAAGGAGATCTACCAGTTTTACTGCATGAGCCTGGCACAGAGAGGGTTTACGGTTGTAAATTTCAATTATCGTCTGGCTCCCGAGAATAAGTATCCTGCGGCACTTGAGGATATCAACAGCGTTTTTTGCTTCCTGAAGGAGCATGGAAAAGAATATTATGTGGATACCGAGAATCTGCTTGTGGTCGGAGATTCCGCAGGCGGTCAGCTTGCTAGTCATTATCTGACCATCCTTACCAATCCCGAATTTGCAAAGCTGTTTACCTTTCAGACCCCTGATGTGAAGGTAAGAGCCGTGGCACTTAACTGCGGTGTTTATGATACCAAAAACTGCGTTGACACAGGAGTTGATGAGTATCTCCTTGAATATGTTGACAAAGAAAAACTGACAAAAGACATGTGGGAAAGTCTTGACACCATAAAGTATATGACGTCTGATTTTCCCCCCGCATTTGTCATGAGCGCTTATCATGATTTCCTCGTTGCGAATGCAGAGCCCATGTACCGTCATCTGCAGAGTCTTTCGATTCCCTGCGAGCTCAGGATATACGGAAGCAAGGAGCAGGAGGAAATCGCCCATGTGTTCCATGTCAATATCAAGCTCCCGGAAGCAGGGAAGTGCAATGACGAGGAATGTGAGTTTTTTAGGAGGTTTGTGGGTTGCAAACCAATGACAAAAAATGTATAATGGGGCAGAAGTTTTTTGAGTAAAGGAACTGCCGCAGGGCAGATACAAATCTACATTACAGTACAATGAAGGAGTCATTATGGTACAGTCAAGAACACATAATTGTAATCAGCTCAGACTCTCCGATGTGGGTCAGAAGGTCACGATCGTGGGCTTTTATGACAACATGCGCAAGGTCAGCAAAAATCTTGGATTTTTAATCCTCCGTGATTTTTACGGGGTTACGCAGGTCGTCATTGAGACAGAAGAGATGATGGCAAAATTAAACGGCGTAAATAACGAGTCCACTCTTTCCGTTACCGGCGTGGTCAGAGAGCGTTCCAGCAAGAATGCTAATCTTCCCACCGGAGAGATCGAGGTGGTTCCCGAGGATATTACCGTACTCGGTAAATGTATCTATAACGAGCTTCCCTTTGAAATCAACCGTTCCAAGGAAGCGGATGAGGCAACCAGACTGAAATACAGATATCTGGATCTTAGAAATCCCGAGGTGAGAGACAAGATTGTCCTTAGAAGTAAGATTGTGGCAGAACTTCGAAAAAGTATGATCGACCATGATTTCCTTGAGATCACCACACCGATCTTAACCTGTTCCTCACCGGAAGGGGCAAGAGATTATCTGGTACCTGCAAGAAATCATCCGGGCAAGTTCTATGCGCTGCCCCAGGCACCCCAGCAGTTTAAGCAGCTTCTCATGACCTCCGGTTTTGACAGATATTTCCAGATCGCGCCCTGCTTCAGAGATGAGGATGCAAGAGCGGATCGTTCTCCCGGAGAGTTCTATCAGCTGGATATGGAGATGGCCTTTGCTTCCCAGGAGGATGTATTCTCAGTCATAGAGGATGTTCTTCCTCCCGTATTTGCAAAGTACGGCAAGTACAAGACCGCTTCAACCGCGCCTTTTGTGAGGATTTCCTATAAGGATGCCATGGAAAAATACGGTTCCGACAAACCCGACCTTCGTATTGATCTGGTGCTTCAGGATGCCACGGCTGTGATGGCAGACTGTGGCTTCGGCCCCTTTGAAGGTCAGACAGTGAAAGCCATTGTGGTGGACAACTTTAACGCTACCCGCAAAGTGATCGATAAGATCTGTGCTGATGTGGAAGTGCAGAGCGGCAATAAAGTATACTGGTTTAAATTGGATGAAAACGGAGAACTGGTGGGCGGTATTTCCAAGTTCCTGCAGGAGAGAAAAGCGGCAGTTGCGGAAGCTCTCGGCTTAAAGCCCGGTGATTTTGTGGGCGTTGCGGCAGGCAAGCTCCTGGATGCACAGAAGACTGCAGGTGTGTACCGCCGTTTCCTCGGTGCGGCAAGCGAAGCTCATATGAAGCAGGACTGCTATGAATTCTGCTGGATCGTAGACTTCCCCATGTATGAGATCGGAGAAGAGAGCGGAGAACTGGAATTCTGTCACAATCCTTTCTCCATGCCACAGGGCGGAATGGATGCACTTATGAACAAGGATCCCCTTGATATCTATGCTTATCAGTATGACCTTGTATGTAACGGTGTTGAGCTTTCGTCGGGAGCTGTCCGTAATCATGATCCGGAGATCATGGTGAAGGCGTTCCAGATCGTGGGACTCGATGAGGAGCATGTAAAAGCCAAATTCCCTGCCATGTACAATGCGTTCTGCTACGGCGCACCGCCCCATGCAGGTATTGCACCCGGTGTAGACCGTATGGTAATGCTGATCGCGGGTGAGGAGAGTATTCGTGAGATTATTCCGTTCCCGATGAACAAGACGGCACAGGATGTGATGATGGGAGCACCCTCCGAGGTTGATGAAAAGCAGCTTCGTGATGTTCACATTAAAATTGATATTCAGGACAAGAATGCATAACGAGGTATGATATATGCTGCCAGAGGCATTTACAAACCGGATGCAGAAAATGCTGAAGGAAGAATACCCGGATTTTCTACAAAGCTATAATGAAACCAGAAACCAGGCGCTGCGGCTAAACCCCTTAAAGGGGGATAGCGGGCGCTTTTTGGACGTTTCCTCCTTTCATCTGACGCCCGTTCCCTTTGCAGAGAACGGCTACTATTATGAAGAGGAGGACAGACCCGGGAAGCACCCCTATCATGAGGCAGGTGTCTACTATATTCAGGAGGCAAGCGCCATGGTACCGGCACAGCTTCTGGATGCCAAGCCCGGAGAAAGGGTGCTTGATCTGTGTGCGGCGCCCGGCGGGAAAAGCACCCAGATTGGGGCAGCCATGGGTGGAGAAGGAATTCTGATCTGCAATGAGATTCACCCCGCAAGGGCAAAAATCTTATCGGAAAATATTGAGAGAATGGGGATCACCAATGCCATCGTGGTGAATCATTCCCCGGATGTTCTCGCTCAGCATTTTCCGGCTTATTTTGACAGAATCCTGGTGGATGCTCCCTGTTCGGGGGAGGGGATGTTCCGAAAAAATGAGGAGGCCTGCAGTGAGTGGAGCCCCGAAAACGTGACAATGTGTGCGGAAAGACAGGATGAGATCTTGGACTATGCGGCACAGATGCTGGCGGTCGGCGGAAGACTTGTCTATTCTACCTGTACCTTTGCCCCTGAGGAGGATGAGGGGAGTGTCAGCAGATTTTTGAAAAGGCACCCGGAGTTTTCCGTTGTTCCGGTAGAATACAGGGACGGAATGGAAGCGGGACATCCGGAATGGGTGGAAGGAGCCGCAGACGGAGTCGAACATACCATAAGACTCTGGCCTCACAAGCTGAAGGGCGAGGGACATTTTGCGGCGGTACTTAGGAAGGAAGGAACCTTACTTTCCGGTGAGAGAGCCGGAAGATACGGACTTTTACAGGGGATTCCCGAAAAGGAGTGTAAAGAATTTACAGAGTTTAAAAGAGAATTTCTGCATAAGAATCTGAAAGGAGTATTGCTGCGGTTCGGGGACCAGCTTTATCTGGCACCGGAAGGCGCACCATCTCTGAGCAGACTGAAGGTACTCCGCCCCGGGCTTCACCTCGGAACATTAAAGAAAAACAGGTTTGAGCCGGCCCATGCACTGGCTCTCTCCCTAAAGTCGGAGGAGGTATCTCTGGCAGAGGATCTGACCCTTGAAAGCGGTCTTGCGGAAAAATATCTGAGAGGGGAAACCTTTGAGACGAAAGGGAAAAACGGTTTTTGTTTGATCAGTGTGGAGGGCTACAGCCTGGGATGGGGGAAAGCGACAAACGGCATCATGAAAAACCATTATCCGAAAGGACTTCGTAAAAATTGGTAATGTATTTGGCTGAAAAATGTGCTACAATCAAAAGTGTAGGTTTTAGGTGCCGGATGGAGATAACGGATGAACATAAGATGGATGAAAATGATGCCGCTCATGGCAGCTTTTGCTTTGTTGTTTGCCGGATGCGGATTTGGAAATCAAAATGAAAATATCGAAGCGGGAATGACTGCTGTCAAAGCACTTGATTATGATACGGCTCTTGCCAGTTTTGAAGCGGCAAAGGAAGCGGGGGAGAATGAAAGACTTCTCTACCGAGGCGAGGGAATTGCTTATCTTGGAAAAACACAGTATGCGGAAGCGGTTACTGCCTTTGAAACTGCTCTTTCCTGCAGTGACGGCAGGGTGGATGATATGGATTACGATGTGAATTATTATCTTGCCACCGCCTACTATAAGCAGGGAGAAACGGATCGGGCATTGCAGGTTTACGATGCCATCATTGCTCTTAAGCCCGAGGAGAGGGATGCCTATTATTTAAGAGGCGTGATTGAGACGGAAAGAGGAAATCTGGAGCAGGCCCTTGCCGATTTTGACATGACGATTTCTCTGAACATCAGAGATTATGACAGACTGATTGATATTTATTGTGTCTTAAGTGAAAACGGGTATAAGGAATCCGGCCAGGCCTATCTGCAGAGCGCCATGGAAAGCGGCACCAAATATATGACCAATTTTGAAAAGGGACGGATCAGCTATTATCTCGGCGATTATGAGAATGCCCGCACTTACCTCGACAAGGCAAAGGAGGAATCCGGCTATGAGGCGGTGCTTTTCCTCGGCAAAACCCATGAAGAACTGGGCGATTACAATTATGCCATCAGTGTTTATAATACCTTTTTAAATGACAGCGGGGAAGACTGCCCGGAGATCTTAAACCAGATGGGGCTGTGCAGGATGGAAATGAGGGATTATGAAGGAGCTCTTCAGGCATTTCAGCAGGCCATGCAGGTGGAAGACAACGGTATGATGCAGGTGCTGAAAATGAATGAGATTGTGGCATATGAAAAACTGGGAGAGTATAAGCAGGCAGCAGTTCTTCTTGGCAATTATCTGAAGACCTATCCTGATGATGAAACGGCAAAGAGAGAATACGAATTTTTGAAAACACGCTGAAAAGAGCGAATATAATTCCTCAAAGCGCGCTGAAAAGAGCGGAATGTCACAAAAATACGGAAAAATGTAAAGCACAAGATGTGTTGCGGACAGATTTGTAAATCCACAATATCTTGTGCTTTTTTATTGACTTTTAGATACCCCGATGTTAGAATTTTTATGTCAGCTTTTCACATGGAGGGATACACTATGATTCAGGTAATCAAGGCAGATGGAGCGGTTTCAGATTTTACTTTGACAAAGATCAGTGATGCCATTATGCGGGCATTTATGGCTGTGGATATCAGGGATTGTGATGATACGGCAGATCTTCTCGCCCTTCGTGTTACGGCGGATTTTCAGGAAAGAGTATCAGATGGCGGCATCCTTGCGGAGGATATCAGGTACAGTGTAGGAAGAGTTCTTACACAGGCAGGCTACGCGGAAGCAGCCAGAGTATATCAGGAGGGCATATAGCATGATCAACAAGTTAGTTAATAAGATAAAAGTAACGGGTGCACCCATTGTGGTAGGTCTTGATCCCATGATGAAGTTTATCCCGGAGCACATTCAGAAGAAAGCATTTGCGGAATTTGGAGAGACCTTAGAGGGCGCTGCAGAGGCAATCTTTCAGTACAATAAAGAGATCGTAGACAACATTTATGATCTGGTGCCTGCAGTAAAACCCCAGATCGCCATGTATGAGCAGTTTGGTATTCCCGGTCTTATGGCATTTAAGAAGACGGTAGATTACTGCAAATCGAAGGATCTTGTTGTGATCGGTGATATCAAGAGAGGAGATATCGGTTCCACTTCCGAAGCTTATGCTGTGGGTCATCTTGGAAAGGTGCAGGTAGGAAGCAACGCTTATTATGGTTTTGATGAGGATTTTGCCACTGTTAATCCTTATCTTGGTTCTGACGGGGTGAAACCCTTTATCAAGGTATGTAAGGAGGAGAACAAAGGGTTGTTCATTCTGGTAAAGACCTCCAATCCAAGCAGCGGGGAGTTCCAGGACAGAAAGCTTTCGGATGCAGACAACAGACCTCTCTATGAGGTGGTTGGTGAACAGGTTGCCAAATGGGGCGAGGAACACATGGGTGAAAGCTACAGCTACATCGGAGCTGTGGTAGGCGCCACTTATCCGGAGATGGGTAAGATTCTCCGAAAGGTTATGCCAAAGAGTTACATTCTGGTACCCGGATACGGTGCCCAGGGAGGCAAGGGTGCTGACCTTGTCCATTTCTTTAATGAAGACGGACTGGGTGCTATCGTCAATTCTTCAAGAGGAATTATTGCAGCATACCAGCAGGAAAAGTATGCAGCTTTTGGACCCGAGCATTTTGCGGAAGCCTCGAGAGCGGCTGTGGAGGATATGAAAGCTGATATTGCAGAGGCGTTGAATCATCGATAAACAGGAACTTAAATTGGCCTGTGTGCTTGTAGAAATATAGGTACATGGGCTTTTTTTTAAACAGGAGAAACCGGAATGTACGAACAGGAGAAACAGAAATCGATTCATCTTTTGATATTGGTCTGCTGTACAATTTTTGTGTTAGTATTATCAGCAGAGGCCATTCTTCTTGGCTGGGAGAGCAGCGCCATTGTCTTGCTTTATGCAGGTATTATTGTCAGTTGGACCATCCATATAACGGGAAAGATTCCGGAACCGGTATGCCTATGGATCTATTTAGGTCTCAGCATGCTGGCTTTTTTCTTTTATGGAATCCACGAAACCAGTATTTTTGATATGGCACCTGTGATGCTGATGGTGATACTGATCTATTCTACGGCGGAAAGGTACTGTGTCATCGGTATCTGTGTGATGGTGTATTTCCTCACTATGTGGTACGATTTTTTCTTTGTTCTTGACAGATCAGTTGAGCTGACACCGCTTTTTATTTCCAGAATATTGCTTCATTTTGCGCTGGTTTACACAGCCGGCAGGCTTTCAAAGGTGGTAGTGGAAAAGAGGAGACAGGAGAGGGAGGTTACGGAAAGAAAAATTGAGGAACTGAAAGAGACAAACCGCAGAACAGAGGATTTTCTTGCAAATGTTTCGCATGAACTCCGAACACCTATCAATGCCGTTACGGGAATTTCTACTGTCATGCTGAGAAAGGAAGAAAATGCCGACAAGAGAAAAGAAATCCGTTCCGTTCAGGAAGCGGGGAATCGATTATTTAATCAGATAGAGGATATTCTTGATTATACAGAGATCGATACCGGCAAGATCAGAGTCAGCGAAGAACCTTATATGATTTCTTCTCTGGTTAACGACATCATTACCGGCAATCGCCTTTTGATGAGAGAAGACGGGCCGGAACTGATTTTTGATATGGATGCCAAAATTCCGTCTGTTTTGATCGGAGATGCAAAAAAAATCAAAAAGATATTAAAACATCTGATTGATAATGCCATTAAATATACCAAAAAAGGCGGTATCTATATCAGAATCTATACAATGGACAAACCTTATGGTGTAAATCTGTGTATCCGGGTGTGCGATACCGGTATCGGGATTGAAAAAGAGAATCTTGCGAAAATCACAGATAAATTTTACAAGACGGAAGGCGGTAAAAGCCGGAGGGCCGGGGGACTTGGACTGGGGCTTTCCATCGTACACGGCATGGTCGCAGCAATGGAAGGCTTTATGCAGATGGAAAGCACTGTGGATCGGGGCACTATGGTATCTATCAGTATTCCTCAGAAGATTTCCGATGAAACACCGGTCATGATGATCGAAGACCGCCTGGATTTGTGTATCGGCTGTTTTTTGCGAGCTGAAAGATTTGAAGTTCCCAGAGTGAGGGAATATTACAACGAAATGATCTCACATTTGAGCAGTGGCCTTGATATTCCATTGCATCGGGTTTCCGGTATGGATGAACTTGAAAAATTGACAGCAGCGCAGCCATTGACGCATCTGGTCATCGGTAAAGAGGAATACAGGGAAAATCCTTCCTATTTTGAAAAAATAGAAGAAAAGAAAATTGAGGTTATTTTGGTGGCAGGTGATGACTTTGCTTTGCCTGCCGGAAGCAAAATAAGAGTATTTCGCAAGCCATTTTACAGTTATGCACTTGTCAGCTTTCTGAATGCGGGTAGAAACGGAAGACAAGATGGATTTCAGAAAAAACATATGGTTTGTCGGAACGTAAAAACCCTTGTGGTAGATGATGAGCCTATGAACCTGTTGGTTGCCAAAGAAATCTTCAGGGGATATGAGATGGAAGTGGAAACGGCAGGAGGTGGCCCCGAGGCGATCGAAGCCTGTGGAAAGCAGGATTTTGAGCTGATTTTCCTGGATCATATGATGCCGGGGATGGATGGAGTGGAAACCTTAAAAAAACTTCGTAAAATGCAGGCAGATGCAGGACGGATATTTACGATTGTTGCTTTTACTGCAAATGCGGTCAGCGGTGCAAGGGAAATGTTCTTAAGGGAAGGCTTTGATGAGTTTATTTCCAAACCCATTGAAAATTCGGAACTGGAGCATGTACTGAAAAAAGTGTTGCCGAAAGCGTCCATCCGGTATATAGAAGACTGCGGAAAAACCGATGAGACGGGGCATGAGAATCCGCAGGTTGAAAATCTGCCGTATGCGGAGGAGAAGTGTATCCAGGAGAATCCGGAAGAGGACAGAATGTCCGCTCTTCAAAAAGCCGGGATACATACAGATTCCGGACTTCGGTACTGCAGGGATGATGCGGAATTTTATATGGAGCTTTTGGGGCAGTTTGCCCGTAATTCTGCGAAGAAACAGGAAGAGATAGAACTTTTTTTTGCGCAGAGGGATTTTGACAATTATCGCATAGCGGTTCATGCCCTGAAGAGCACGGCGAAAATGTTAGGTGCCGATGCATTGTCAGAAATGGCATTGCAGGCAGAAGCAGCAGTAAAAAATCATGATGAGAAATTTATCGCTGAACATCACGAAGAACTTATGGATGAATATCGGAATGCCGTGCAGGCAATTTCCCATGTGATTGACGGGGAAGATGACAGAAAGTCTCTGCCTGCAGGAAAAGACCGGGAAGAAATAGCACAGGCAGACCTGATCAGACAGCTGGAAGCACTGAAGGAGAACCTTCCTTCCTGTGAGATGAGCAGAGTGAAACCGATGCTTCTGGATATGGGGAAAAAGAGATATCATGGTGTGGATATGACAGAACTTCTTGATGCTACTTTGCAGGATGTGGAGGATTTTGAATTTGAGGAAGCGGGCAGAGAGGTCGATGCTTTGCTGAAGAGAGTGAGAGGCGGTGAGCTGTGATGAATCCAAAGAAACTGATTCGGATGATAAATAATCCCAATCTGAATTTGCAGGAGCGTTTATTCCGTCTGATCATGATGATCGGACTGATAGGGCTGGCTGTGGGAATTATAGTGGGGGTGATTGTTGGGGAAGATGCAGCCAACACTATCACACTTGCCATCGCTTTTGTTGGATTTGCCTGTGTAACCTATTTTACAATCCGTTTCCATCGCACGCAGCTCGGAGCAGTTATTACGGCTGCCGTGCTGATTTATGTGGTGTTGCCCTTTAATTTTCTGACTACAGGAGGCATTTACGGAGGTGCGCCGATCTGGTTTTTGTTTGGTGTTGTGTATGTATGTCTTGTGGTAGAGAAAATAATGAAATATATCCTGCTGATAAGCAGCTATCTTATCTTTGCCATTTGCTATTATGTTGCCTATTATTATCCGGAGATGATCTTTCAGCATACGACAGAGACGGCATATGCCGACTCACTGATGACCCTTGTCGTGGTTTCTGCATTGACCTGCGGAATGATCTTATTCCAGAACGCAATCTACCGTTCCGAGAATGCCATTGCCAGGAAGCAGAAAAAGGAAATAGAAGAACTGAACAGAACCAAGAACCGTTTCTTTTCCAATATGAGTCATGAGATCAGGACTCCCATCAATACCATCATCGGTCTGAATGAAATGATTCTTCGCGAGAATGTGTCAGATGAAGTGGCAGCTGATGCCAGAGGTATTCAGGGGGCGAGCAAGATGCTTCTTACCCTGATCAATGATATTCTGGATATGTCAAAGATTGAATCGGGAAAAATGAATATCGTACCGGCGGTGTATGATGTGAAAGCAATGCTATCCGACATTGTGAACATTATCTGGATACGTGCCAGGGAAAAGAATCTGGAGTTTCATATCGATGTGGATCAGAATATGCCGTCCGGTCTTTTTGGTGATGAGGTCCGCATCAAACAGATTTTGATCAATGTCCTGAATAATGCCGTGAAATATACGCAGGAGGGATCCGTTACCCTCTCTGTTCAATGCAGAAAGGGAGAAAATCACCATGTTCAGATTGTTTATTCCGTGACAGATACGGGAATCGGAATCAAGAAAGAGAACATTCCGTTTCTGTTCAGTGCGTTTGAAAGAGTGGATGAGGAGAAAAACCGCTATATTGAAGGAACAGGACTGGGGCTTTCCATCGTTAAAAGTCTTGTGGAACTGATGGACGGTGATATTGCTGTGAACAGCGTTTATACAAAGGGCTCCACCTTTGTGATCACCATACCTCAGGAGATTGCAGACGAGGATAATATCGACCGGTTGAATCTGGAAGCATACCATGACGGGAAAGAAAGGAAAATTTATAAGCAGAAATTTGAAGCACCTAAGGCAAATGTCTTAATTGTGGACGATAATGAGACAAATCTTATGGTTGAGGAGAAGCTCCTGCGGGATACAAAAGTAAAGATCGATAAGGCATTAAGCGGTGCGGAATGTTTGAAAAAAACCATTCAAAACCGGTATGACCTTATTTTGCTGGACCACTTGATGCCGGTTATGGACGGTATCGAATGCCTCCACGCTGTTCGTTCCCAGACCGGAGGACTGAACCAGAATACACCGGTGGTAATTTTGACTGCCAATGTGGGAACGGAAAATCAGATGCTGTACAGAAGAGAGGGATTTGACGGCTATCTCCTCAAACCTGTCAGTGGAGAACAGCTGGAGACAGAGCTTTTGAGACATCTTCTGGAGAACCTGGTAAAACTGATGAACACAGGAGATTTATCGGAGCGGGCACAGGCGTCAGCTCCGGCTTACAGAAACAGAATTCCCCTTATGATCACCACGGAAAGTGTGTGTGATCTTCCAAAGGATTTTATTGAGAAATATCAGATCCCGGTCATTCCCTATAAGGTCTGTACAGAAGGTGGAGAATTCCTGGATGGAATAGAGACAGGGGCTGATGGGGTATTATCCTATTTGACGGAGACGCCAAAGCGTGCGTGGTCAGAAGAGCCGACCGTGAAAGATTACGAAGAATTTTTTGCGCAGCAGCTGACAATAGCCCAATCTATTATCCATATTACTATGGCCCAAAATGTGAGCCTTGGTTATGCATTTGCCCTGGAGGCTTCCAAAATATTTGACAATGTGACAGTTGTGGATTCGGAACATCTGTCTGCCGGAACGGGACTTGTGGTTTTAGAGGCAGCTGAATGTGTGGCCGGCGGGATGAACAAGGAATCCGTGATCCGGGAGATAGAGTATGTAAAGCGGTATGTCAGAACGAGCTTTATCGTGGACAGTACGGAATATCTCGTAAGAGCTCACAGAATTCCTGCAAGGATCAATAAAATCTGTCAGGCGCTTATGATGCATCCTGTGATTACTTTAAAGAAGGGCAGTATGAAGGTAAAGTCATTCCGAATGGGAACACGCGAAAGAGCATGGGAAAGATATATAGGTGCGGCCCTGAAGAATTCATCTGATATTGATAAGAGGATATTATTTATTGTTTATGCCGGACTGACAGACGATGAACTTACGAAGATCGAGGAAAAGGTGAAAAGCAGGGTATCCTTTGAAAAAATCATCCTCCAGAAGGCATCACCGTCCATATCGGCAAATTGCGGTCCCGGCAGCTTTGGCCTTCTGTTTACGGATCAACACTAAATATTGAAAATCACTGTAATTTATGATAGGATTGAAAATGATTCATGGTGCAAAGGAGACGAAGAGATGGAACAATACAAGCAGGAATTTATTGAATTCTTGGCTATCCTGTTTTGAAGACTCTCCCAAAACTCGAAAAACGCCGTATTTACAAGGCTTACAGCACTTTTGCAGAAATCGCAAAAGTATCGTAACTTATCGTAAAAGTGTGTAGTTTATCATAAAAAGTGTGTTGTAAAGTGTGTAGTACAAACGAATAGGAATCATCAGATGAGGATGATAAAAGTATAAGTCCATGTACTTGTAGAAATGCAGGTATGTGGGCTTTTTTATTATCAAAAATTAATTGGATTATGGAAGGAGAGTTAAGATTGTGAGTAATGAAATTTCAATGTTTGAGAAGCTGGGCGGTACTTATAGAGAGGTGGATGGTATTTTATATCCAAATATCGGTATGGATGATATTGATACGAAATTAGATATGGATTTGGTTGTGACATCTACTGATATAGGGAAATACGGTCATCTGTGGATTTCTTATATGAAGGAAAACCACCCTGACAGGTATCGTCACCATATTAGAATGGGTCAGCTTCAGATGAAGGCAAAGGAAGTAAATGAGGAGGCTTATGAGATGCTGGATGGAATTGTAGAGAAGTATCTGGCAAAGCATAAGCCGGGAGATACACATTCTACCATGGAAATGTGGAAATTAAGAGAGCAGGCAAAGCAGTTTGTGGAGGAGGTTATTTATGGAGAGATTGTTTACAAGTATCACTAATGCAGGAGCGATTGCAACACAGAACGAAAGTATTATGCAGAACGGTTATTATGCCGGAGAAAGAGAGGATTTTATGAGAGAAAATTTATCTATGACGGAAACAACTATGGCACCTGTTAAGATTGCACTGGATCATGGCTGGAGTTCCATTAAGGGCGAGCATACCTTTATGGAGACTTCGGTGGTTCCGGTGGATTATGAACCCCTTACCAAGAACGGACTTTTGGAATATAAGGGAAAAAAGTATATCGTAGGACAGGGCAGACTTGGGAAGCAGGCAACCAAGACAGAGAATGAGAATTATTTTCTGCTGACGCTTGTGGGAATTGCCAAGGAATTGCAGTATCAGGGAAAGACAGCGGCTTCTCATGTGGAATTATATGCAGGCGTGCCACTTACACTGTTTGGTGCAGAGCGTAAGGAGTTCCGTGATTATCTGTGGCATAAGGAGCGTATTTCTTTTACCTTTGAGGGAGTGCATTATTCTTTTTTCATGGATAAGGTAAAGATTTATGCCCAGTGCTATGCTGCCATTGCTAACCGTATGGGAGATATGGACAGACTCAGATGTGTGGACTTGGGTTCATGGACCTTGGATGTATTACGCGTCCGTGATAGAATCCCTATGGATAAGGATGCCTGTACTTATGAGCTTGGGCTGATTACCACCATTGAGTGTATTAAAAAGGATGCCCTTCCAAAGTTAAAGTGCGAAATTCCTGAGGATGACATTATTGATGTTATCCGTGGAAAGCAGTCCAATGTAAATGCTGACTTTATCCCTTTTATTGAGAAGGGCTTACAGCAGTATGCAGACGAGGTGGAAGCAAAGCTTCGGGAGATTAAGGTGGATTTACTGCATGAGAATATTGTGTATGTGGGCGGTGGTGCCTGTGTGATGAAGCGTTTTGGCAGAACGCAGGGCAGGAACATCCAGTATGTTACGGATGTGAAAGCCAATGCCATCGGCTACCATTATCTTGCAGAAAATCTGGGATAGGAGGCTCTTATGGGAAATGCAATATCTTTTCGGTTGAATCCGAAATGTGAAAGTGACAGAAAAATCCTTGCGTGGCTGGAAGAGAAATCCAGCCAGCCGGGATATTTGAATCAGACAGAGCTTATCAAGCAGGCATTGCTTTTGGCTATGGAAAGTGAGCAACGGGGTATTCGGGAAAAGGAAACCACAGAATGGATAGAGCAGGCAATTCGAAACACAGCAATGGAATTTACCAAGGTGGTGCAGGAGTCCTCACAGAATGTGGCTAACAATATGTTTGCCGGAGTTCTGGGGGCAATGGCAAAGCAGATGAATATGGGAGTTGTTCCTATGGCTCCTATGCAGATGGCTGGTATGGTTCCTAATGGTATGACGGTTGCTGTGCCGAATGTAATGTCGAATAGTATGCCAGCTACTGTAGCAGCTACTGTGCAGGAGCCATCGGTTCCTGACAATGAGCTTGCTACAGATACTTCAAATGCTATGGATAGTGCCACAAAAAATATGCTTGGAAGCTTGTTTGATATGGATGATGAGTAAGAAAATGGAATATTACAGTATGACGGACTGTCTTACAAAAAGGTGCCTAGTATGAGGAATATACCTTATCTGTAAGACAGTTCTTATTATTTGGGAAAAGCTGTGATACGAAATTCTTACGAAGCCAGCCAAGCCTTTGGCAAAAAATAATGTCTGCTTGCAGGCTTTATTTTATTGACCATAACGCGCAAGTTCCTGCCCGTGTATATACAGGGCGGAACTTGCTCTACTTTATGCGACGTATCCGGAGCCTATGCCGACTTAGGTCGGCACGCATCAGCGATAGGAAGATTTCTTATGGAAAATGATGCGAGGGCTTACGCAGGATTTCTTATGAGGAATGTGATTAGCAGATTTCTGTAAGACAGGTGTATGACACATTTCCATATATTCGGCGAGCGAATTATAACGAGCCGCAACAGACTTCTAAAGGAAATATCCGTGAGTGCAACGAGCGTATTGGTGAGCGACCTTAGGGGAGCGAGGCTATGCACGGGAGGGGAGATGCAGAATCTGCATCGGGGAAAATCTTCTGACGTATCCGGCAGTTTAATTATTCTATTGGAGTAGCAATTAAAAATTTATATTTTGTAGGTACGAGGGAGCAGGTATTTATTTACCTGCTTTTTTGTGTATCGGAATGGAGGAATTTATGAGAAATACAGATAAAAAGAAAGAGAATATGGTTCTGATGTCCATGCGTATTTCGGCAGAGGATAAGGAAGAGATTGAAGCGAAGGCAAGAAAGACCGGGCTTAGCACCTCGGAATATATCAGACGGTGTGCATTAGGAAGAAAGCTTCCTTGTTATGGTGATACCAGTCTGCTGAAAGAGTATTCCATGCAGCTTGGCAAGATTGGTTCTAACCTAAACCAGATAGCAAAGCACTTAAATGATGGTGGTGATTTTTACAGCATTTATTATGAACTGAAGGAAGCCATAAGGGAGCTGCTTAATTTGAAATTTAAAATACTTCCGGCATTGGAATTTGCTTGTGAAGAAGCTGCAAGGAAGGAGAAACAGCTACAGGAGGAGCGGAAGCAGAGAGAGCTTCTTGCACGAGAAAGAAAGCTGGCATTCAACCGAAATAGTATTCAGCAGGATTATTGTAGAAAGGAGCTTGAACGTGAGGATTGGAATAGAGATTATGTAGATTATCTGGAATCACAGTTTATAAATATGAATGATGCAGCCAATTTCAAGGAAGAAGAGCTTACAGACCCAATTATGACCAGAAAAGAATTTGAGCGACAGCAGGCGAAAGAGCTGTATCAAAAAAAGGCTACCAGCGCAGGAATACTTTGGGATGATGCATTAAAAGAGCTTTCTAGTGTTACTCATAAATGGAAGTGGGAGTATATGGATTATCTGGAAGATGTCAAATACAGAGATACAGTAGATGTAACTTTGGAGGAGGCGAAGGAAGAGATTATGTCGTATGAGGAATATGGTACATAAATCTCTTTTGGGGACAGGAGAGTAAAGTATATGAAGAATATTGCTGCATTTACTGATTTATCTGAAACTATTTTATGAGTTGGTACGTCTAAAAGATATAAGAAAATAGGGAAAGCACTTTCCGGAAAGAGGTAAAGAATGAATAAAAAAATATTAATGTTGTTAGTTATTTTAACTGTAAGTGTTATTGTTGGATGTTCGAAAGAAACCGGACAAGAGGACTCAGAAACTTCTGTGAGCATAGTGCAGAGTGAAGTAATGGAGGATGAACCGATACCATCGGAGAGTGATAAGGATGTAGTAGATGAAGATGCATCGGAAGTAATAGGAAAAGTAGAAGAAATAAAAGATTTTATGTTTATCTTAACGGATGATGATAATGTTAGTTATGCATTTACTTTTGAAGAGAAGCCGGAAGGTCTGGATAAGATGGCTGTCGGGGATAGGGTACTCGTAACTTATACAGGTACGCTATCAGAGATTGATCCTTTTATGGGGAAATTTATGGTGACAGCATTATCTTCTGGCGGTTCAGAACATTTGGGGGAGGACAGCTCTGATAAAAACCAAAGCGGAGATCTGAGGTCCAGTGGAATTACAGATCCCTATGTTAATCCCGAGGTGAAATTCAGTAACTTGGCTTCTGAAGAAGATCAATCAGAGCTTAGCAAGGATTTAGAAAAAGTGGGAATCAAGGAATCTTATATTAAAGATTATATTAATTACGTTAATCTATACAATGAAACTGCGCCTGAATCCGTTTTGGATGGTTGGAACACTTTGGATAAAGTAAATTACGACCCTTATGAGATAAACGACGTATGGGTGCAAAAATATCCTGATTTTGTTGGTGTTTGTTGCAG
>JAGAQU010000021.1 GCA_017622575.1 Lachnospiraceae bacterium | reverse complement strand
GCTCAGCTGGATAGAGCAACGGCCTTCTAAGCCGTGGGTCGGGGGTTCGAATCCCTTCGGGCACATTTATTTTTTTATATTTTTATTTTATGGTGGGTATGGCGCAGTTGGCTAGCGCGCCAGATTGTGGCTCTGGAGGCCGAGGGTTCGAGTCCCTCTATCCACCCTTTGCCAGGCTTCTATTGGCAAGCATTTCCAGGTTAAGCTTGGTGTATATTGGGCTATCGCCAAGCGGTAAGGCACAGGACTTTGACTCCTGCATTCGCTGGTTCGAATCCAGCTAGCCCAGTTTTATCATATTTTATATATGGGCTACTAGCTCAGGTGGTAGAGCACTTGACTTTTAATCAAGTTGTCCCGGGTTCGAGTCCCGGGTGGCTCATGAAAAGAAAAACTGCTGCAAATAAAATTTTGCGGCAGTTTTTCTTTTTTCGAATATTATTAATAAATATACACTTTTATGATTTGCTCCGGGTCAATCTCCTGATTTAAGATCAGCCTTCCTCCCGTAGCCACACCGTTTTCACTTTTTATTTCTTCTCCTATCAGGAAGCCGTCTCCCAAATACGGCAGACTGAGCAGTTCCCTTTCTTCCATTTTCTTGTCCTTTCGGAAAGGCAGCGTATAGATTTCCTGCTGACTTTCGTCTTTCATGACTGCTACGATCTGATAAAGCTTTTTCTCCTGTATCCAGCCCTCTTCTCCGTTTATGCTTACGGCATAAGGCGTTACCAGTACAGACACCTGCTTCCCGTCGCTCTCTGCAGAAAATTCTTTTGCCGTACTCCTTTCCGGCTCCACTGCCGCAAAAGTATATTCTTCAAAGCTTCCTCCCAGATTATAGTCTATCTGCCACCATTCCTCCTGGCTTTCATAAAACCTCGTCTCGGTGATGATTACATTGTTATCATTTTCCCGCTCTATGCTGACAGTTAAAAGATTCTCAGGGAAAACATTGTTAAGGAAATCGTCACCTACCGCTAATTTCCCCGAAACATGAAATTCTCTTCTGACAGTTCCGATAGCTTCGTTTACCTCGATCCGGTTTAAGTTCACGGCAGTTTCCCCGATTTGCACCACATTATCCTTCGTACTGCTTCCGCATCCGCAAAGAAAAATCATTCCTATCAGCACGATAACTGCTAATTTTATTTTTTTCATTTTTTACCCTCCTTTGGCTTCCTACAACATTTAATATGCATTTTCATGAAAGTAAATATTAAGCCTGTTATTAATTACAGCAATAACCTCTTCTGCAGTCTTCTGTCCAGTATAAAATGACTCTGATTCTTCTCTGATAATATTAAAGAAATCTTTATCCATATAATAATACTGATTACTTTCATATACACATTTTTTAACCCTTTCGATATCCGACTCGGATATCTCTCCCAATCTCGCTTCTATCTGCGTATCTCCTATTATATACACAACCCTTTCGCTTTCATCGGATACCTTCAGGCTTCTCTGTAATTTTGTTTCAAAAACCTTTTTACTAATTGGAAAGTCATCTGTAATCGCCTCCTGTCTGTCATCTTCAAGCATTTCCCGAATAAATATCCAAGCCTGGTCCTTGTTTTTTGACTTTGCGCTGATACTATATAAGCAGGGGACATCAAACATTGCTCCCGTCCCCATATTTTTTTCGCAAGGATATCCAATCATGCTAAAATCATCATTATGCCCTGCCCTAAAGAGTTCAAACCATATATAATAGTTTTGTTTTAATACTACCTTTTCCAGCAAAGCATCTTTCTCATAAGTATCGTCATTCAAAATAAATAAATCATACAAATTATCCGTTTTGGTATTGCAGTTATATAAAGTTGTTTTTTCCTTTGAAGCAACATTCAGTAGTTCGGAAATTGTATACGTTCTATCACTCTGAAACACTTCCTTTCTTCCCAAAACTGTGTATACCTCAAATCTGTCCATTATTGCATAGATACTATAAATTTTTTCTTTGTTAACATACTTTTTCCTCCTGTGTTTGATTGACTGTTTTGTAGCAATTACTGAATTATTCCCCCTTTACTCTTTTTTCATTGTGCATATGCGAACTACAAGACGTAGTACATTAATAATATACTACGTCTTGTAATATAGTGTCAACATATTTCAACAGAGCTTTGACTAATTCTGGTTACAAGCACATGCAATGGGAAGTATATTCTAAAAGATAATAAATTACTTCCCTGCTTGTACGATATAAATCTTAATCAATGAGGACAAACATCATAATTAACTGTCGATATTTTTGATCCCAACACAACATTTCCACACTTACTACATCTCTTGGCATTATATGTAAATACCGTACAGCTTCCATTACTATGCTTTTCATGTTCTGAATAAGTGCCTGTCACATAATTATGTATACATGCTGCTTTAGTATGGCTTTCTTCCGTCTCATTACAAGGGAAAATCTCGCCCACCTGATCCACAAACACATGATCACATATACTAAAACCCTGCACTGTAACCTCATAAGGCGATATTTCTCCCTCTGGGACAAATACTGAACAGTCAACCTCTCTAAAATTGCGATCTGAAATATTTACATTTTCCCCATACGTATTCATTATCGGCTCCGTATATGCCAAAGCCGGAATCCCACTGATCAAAAAGCAGACTGTAACCACACAGGCCGCAAGCGAATTTTTCATAACCTTCTTCTGATTTTTTCCCATTATTCTTATCATCCTTTCTCTTGTAAGTTCCTTTCCCGTTCCAAGGCTCATTGTCACAAGCTTTGTTTTCTTCTCCGCAGATGCTATCATGTATCTCATATAGTCTGCCTTTTCTTCTTTCGTCATCTCTTTCGTTGCTTTCTCGTCACAGTACATTTCACTGACCGCAATCATCTCCTGAAGTAAAAAATAGCAAAGCGGATTATACCGTTCCGTCGCTATGACCACATAGGAAAGAAAACGAAATATCCCGTCCCTGTTTGCTACATGGGCTTTCTCATGGTTTACAACCCCCTGCTGTATCCTGCCTTCTGGCAACAGAATCAACGATCTAAAAAAACCAATCGTGACAGGTGAATCAACATACGATGAAATAGCAATTTTTGTTTTTCCATCATTCAAATAGACTGCATCCTTTTTATATTGTCTGCTAAACTTCATATAGGCAGCAATCCATGCCACTATCAACATCACAAACAAAAGGATTCCCGCCAGAATCAACGGAAAACATCTTTGATATCCAGTAACATAAATAATTCTTCCCATAGCATTTTTGATGATCATGCTTCCCCACACTGTATCTGGATAGCAGACCACAGATGCAGCCCCATCCTGGAATGTCATTCCCGCCTTTTCCATTGTTATCCGCAAAAGTGCTTTTATTTCCGTCACAAACCACGGAATCGGTAACAGGTACAGCAGTATATTGATTCTTAAAAAACAACTCTTCCATTTTAGCGGAAGTTCACAGGTAAACCCCTTTTTAAGCAGCAGATATAATATGGAAGCAATACTTCCCTCCACCACCATACACAGATACAATTTCATTCCTTTTCCCAGTCCCCTAAAAGCTTCTGTAATTCGTGTAATTCATCCTTTTCCAACGCTTCGCCGCCATTAAAGGCCGTCAACATTTTTATAATGGATCCTTCATAATTTCTGTCAAGAAATGCCTTTGACTCCTCGAGCCTGTATTCTTCCCTTGTCATGGAAGGAACATAATGTCTGTATGTGCCTTCCTGAATCACTTCCAAAAGACCTTTTTGCTGCATGCGAAACAAAAACGTATTCAGCGTTTGCTTTTTCCAGTTCTTTTCCGTACAGGTATCAAAGTAGCGAAGCAGCTCAGCAAAAGACATGGGTTTCTTTTTCTCCCACAACACCTCCATTACCTCTCTCTCGGAATCGGATAATTCCATAAAATTCATCCTGTTTTCCTCCTCTTTGTATTATAAAACGTAGTACTGCTTTTAGCATACCATCTTTTAGTACTTCTTGCAACGAAAAAACTGTTATACCAGATGAACTGGCATAACAGTCATGCTTTACAGATAATTAATCGTAAAATGCGCTTTTCCATCCTTGTCAAGCTCCATAATGACAAAGGAAGGACGCCTGCCCTCCTGTCTTGGATAGGTAAGGCTTCCGGGATTCACCGCTATCACATCATCATCTATATCCACTACCGGTCTGTGGGAATGGCCGTACATCACAATGTCCACTCCTCTTTCCCTTGCTTCCCGCTTGATATGTTCATTGCTCATGGACACATAAAAATTATGTCCATGTGTCAGCCACACTCTGTACTTCCCGATATTAAATTCCTTTTCCCTCGGAAGATCGGAAAAGAAATCGTTGTTGCCGGTTACCATCTGTACAGGACAGCCTGCGCTCTCTGCGATCAGATATTCGCTGCCCTCGATGTCCCCACAATGAACAAGCATATCTATGGGTTTTACTTTTTCGACCACCTTTAAATAGTTCTCATTATGACGATGGGTATCACTAACAATCAACACTTTCATGGATCATCCTCTAACGTTCTTCAAGTCTTTCTCTGATTGCACGCAATGCTTTTCCTCTATGACTGACTGCATTCTTTTCATCCTCAGACAATTCAGCTGTGGTTTTTCCAAACTCCGGGACATAAAAAATAGGATCATAGCCAAAGCCGCCCTCGCCCTTTTCCTCATAACCGATTCTGCCTTCTATGATTCCCGTTGCAGTGTCCACTCTTCCGTCCGGCATTGCCGCTGCAATGGCACAAACAAATCGGGCGGTACGTTTTTCCTCCGCCACTCCCGCAAGCCGCGCCAGCAAATTTGCATTTTTTACATGATAAGAAGTATCTTCGCCCAGATACCTGGCTGAATAGATTCCCGGTTCTCCATTCAGATAATCGATCTGCAGTCCGGAATCATCTGCAAGAACGATCGCCCCCGGTACTACCTCGGAAACGGCTTTTGCCTTAATGACCGCATTCTCCTCAAAGGATGCACCGTCCTCCGTTATTTCTATATCGACTCCGGCTTCTTTCATGGAAAGAATTTCCGTCTCTTCCCCTTCTATTTTCAGATTTGCCAGTATCTTTCGAACTTCACGCATTTTCCCCCGGTTACCGGTTGCAAAAATTATCTTACGCATTTTTTCTTCCTTATATTAATTAATGCTTCTCAGCATATATTTTTGTAATAGCATCATAAATTCCTGTTGCAATCTTATCCTGATATTCGTCACGGCTCAGCAATATCGCTTCCTGGGAGTTACTCAGATAACCAACCTTAATGGTTGCAGCAGGAACGGTAAGCTTTTCAAGCACTACGTCCTTTTTTCCTGCGCTGACAAGCCCAAGGGCTTTTCCCTTCACAGAAGTAGTCACTTCCCTTTCCAGACAATCAGCCAGCTCTATGTTGCCAAAGCTTGGGATAAAGTAATCACTGTTATATACGGCTGTGATACCGTAAACCCCCGTATCCTTTGCTTCATTCACTTCAATTCTGATATACATATCAGCCTTCGTTTCATTCCCAAGAGCAATCCTGTCTTCTTCCCGAGAATTCACATCATCCATTCTGGTATAATATGCTTTGATGTCACTTTCATCCAGTTTTACTTTCAATTTTCTGGCGATTTCCAAAGCGATATCTTTTTCTGCCTGCGTTTCTGTAAAAATGCCCTTTTCGTCACCTCCACCGACCGGATCGATGACAATAATCTTATCATAAACCTCTCCCGGTGCAAGAAAGCTGATATATAAATTTTCATTTTCTAAAATAGTACGGCATTCATAAATTCCTGTCAACCGGAAATTAAGTGCAATTCCCTCTTTTCTATTCTCAAAGGTCCCTTGTTCAATCGCTTCCCTGTTTCCGGAAATAGCATTTTGCTCATAAAAATCTTTTTCGGTGGACGGCACAAAGATCCATAGTTCCTTATCCATATAATGATTTTCTATCATTATATCATCTGCTTTGCAGCCTTCCGGAAGCGGTATCCTCAAAAAGCTGCTGTCAGCCTCCCCAAGCTGAAAGGTCAGATTTCTTTTGGCATCTTCCCCGGTTCCATCTTCCTTTGCCACCGTGACCTCATTTACTTCATCCTGGGCTACGCCCTCTATGGTTATCACTTTACTTACAGACATATAAATGATCATTCCCATGGAAATGAGAAAGAAAATTGCGGAAAAGACTGCCGTTTTTTTCATTAGCTTCTGCTGCATTTTATATCCTTTCCAGCCAATGCTTCCAAGCTAGTCCTGAACGTTTCTTCTGGGCGGTTTGGGCCCCGGGAACTGATAAAAGTAGGTCTTCATCATTCCGTTGTAAATTTTTCTGTTCTTTGCGGCTTTTAAACCCATATCCTCCTGGGCCTTATCATAAGCAGTGATCAGATACAAAGACCAGGAATCCAGCGCCTGAAACTTTTCGCCGATCATTCTGTAAAGTGCCGGCAGATTCTTCTTTTCCTCAATCCGCTCTCCATATGGCGGATTGGTAATGACAAATCCATATTTTTTGCTGTGACTTAATTGGTCAATTCCTCTTTTTTGAAAATGGATCAAGGAATCCACGCCCGCAAGCTTTGCGTTTTCCCTCGCGATCGCTACCATCTTCTCATCAATATCATATCCCTGAATATCCGTATCTATCTTCAGATTGATCTGCTCTCTCGCCTCATCTACCGCATCATACCATTCTTTTGAAGGAATCAGATGATTCCATTTCTCTGCCGTAAATTCCCGGTTCATACCGGGTGCAATACCCGCCGCCATCATAGCTGCTTCGATGGGGAAGGTTCCGCTTCCGCAAAAAGGATCTATCAGAATACGGTCCCCCTTCCATGGCGTCAACATAATCAGAGATGCTGCCAGATTCTCTGCAATAGGAGCTTTTGCGGTCAGTTTACGATAACCTCTCTTATGTAGCGATTCTCCCGTAGTATCAAGTGCAACCGTCACTTCATCTTTCATTAGAAATACTCTGAAGGGAAAAGGAGCCCCGTCTTCCTGAAACCAGTTTACCTTATAGACTTCCTTAAGATGCTCCACCATTGCCTTTTTCATAACAGACTGTATATCAGAAGGGCTGAACAGTTTGCTCTTTACGCTTGCCGCTTTTGTCACCCAGAACTTCCCGTCTTTCGGAATAAATTCCTCCAGTGCAAGAACCTTTGTCCCCTGAAAAAGTTCCTCGTAGGTTTCCGCATGAAAGCTGCCCACCTTTATCAAAATACGCTCTGCGCTGCGAAGGAAAACATTGGCACGACAGACTGCCTCCTCATCTCCTATAAAAGTCAGTCTACCATCCTCCACCTGTTCCACATCATAGCCCAGATCCGTGATCTCTCTTTTTAATACTGCCTCCAGGCCAAAATGACACGGAGCAATCAATTCCAATTTTCTCATATCTATTTCCTGTTTTTTCATTCTGTTTTGTTTTTCATTCTGCTTCGTTTTGCAGCACGTTTAGCATAAGTATAACACATCCCTGCCTATTTTGGTATATGCAATCTTGACGGCAAAAGAATGCAAAAGGGACACCTTACGGTGTCCCTCAGCTTAAAATACTTAGAACTCGTTGTTTTTCTTATTGTTGTCAGAACAGTTATTGTTCTTCTGGCTGTTCTTGCTGTTGTTCTGAGAATTCTTGTTCTCCTGGTTCTGCTTGTCCATGTTCTGACTCTGATTGTTCTGATTATAATCGTTCTTAGACATTTTAAATCCCTCCTGTTTCATTAGGTTACAGGAGTAGTATTTTCTGTTTTCAGCTTTTTTATGCAGCTTTATATTAGTACTTTATTCCCAATATTATCCATGCATTTTTTATTCGCAATTCATTTCTTTTAGTTCATTCACTTTATAGCCTGTCTTCTCCGCGCCCTTCCTTCAGACGTTTCACGTATTCTGCCGGATTCTCCTGCATGTCCAGCATGGTTCTGAATGCTCTCATTACCATTCTCTCTTTATTGCAGGATCTCGGATTTTTTCCAATCTCACGAACCAGATTATATTTATCCATCTGAAAAACATATAAATCAGATAGTGAATAGCCTTCGATCTTTACCTTATCCCTGAACGTATGATGTTCCAGATAATAGACCAGCTCTTCATATATCGGGGGATGTGTCAATACATCTTTCCACAATTCGTCTGTCCACTGTTTGTCAAATTCCGCATAATCACATATAGCATAAAAACCTTCACATGCTTTGATTTTGGATGTATCATAGATAATTCCAGACATTTTGATCACTTCCCGTTTTTCTCTTATTATATTCTCTTACTTCTCCATTTTCCAGTCCTGCTTATCAAAAACATATCTTGTTTTGGAAAAAAAGAGGGTACTCACAAAGAGTACCCTCCAAAAATCATTCAATATGAATTTTTATTATTTAGCTGCTTTCCAAGCATCATACTGAGCTGTGAACTCTGCTAAGATATCCTGATATCCAGCTTCATCAAGAGCTGCCTGATATGCTTCGATTGTAGCTTCTACATCAGATGCTGCAAATCCACCGTTCTCAAGAGGGAAACCATACTGCTCAAATACGTTCTGGCAAGCGCTGAACTGAGCTGCAACAGGTGTCTTATCGAAACGGAATCCAGCTGCACTAGATGTGTTAGCACCACCGTTGAAATCCTTGTAAAGGTCTGCCTTGTTGTCAGGCTCGTTTGCAAGAGGAGTTACAACTGTAGCTGAAGCAGATTCCCACATGGAGTGGTTGTACTTCTCGCTTGTCTGCTCAACGTGACCGTTTGCATCATAGGTGAAGTCTTCGCCTTCAATACCGAATGTGTACATATCAGCAAGTTTGCTGTCTGTATAAAGAAGACCCATGAAATCAATACAAGCCTGAGCCTGTTCAGGAGTACTGTTTGCAGTTACACAGTAGCAAGAACCAAGAGCTGATGTAGAGTGAGCCCATCTGTCTGTGATAGGAACCATAGTTACATCCTGACCATATCTGCTGTCTGCTTCATCGTTTACAGGGATATCTGTCCACCATGAAATAGCCCAATCCTGTGTCTGAGTTGTTGTATCTGTTGTTGTCTTTGTAACATCATCTTCTGAGATGTATCCTTCTTCAGCCCACTTAGACATTAAAGTACAGAACTCTTTGTACTGATCTGTAAGAACAGTATCAACTACTGTATCTGTAGCTCTGTCAACTGCAATCCAGTTAGCTGTTGCATCAGCTGTGAAGAAATCAAAATCGTTGATGTAATATCTGTAGAACATAGCTGTCTTCTGAGAAAGATAAGGATATTTAAGTCCTTCTGCCTTAGCATCAGCAAGCATAGGTTCAATATCAGCTAATGTCTTGATGGAAGAAATATCCCAGCCATACTTGTCAACAAGATCCTGACGGAACATAAGATCATAGCCTTCTACATTGTCCTTGTAAACAGGAATGAAGTAATTCTTTCCGTTGTACTTGGTTGCTTCCCACTGTCCAGCATCCATTGACTCATAGAGAGGTGTGCCGGGAAGAAGATCTGTAAGATCATAAACAGCATTGTTAGGAACAAGGTCATTAGTACCGATTGTTGCTTCCCATGAAGCTGTCCAGAGAAGGTTGATTTCGTTGTTAGCCAGTGCAAGGTTAGCCTTGTCGGTGTATTCACCTGAACCGTACTCTGTCAGATTGATCTGAACATTGATCTTATCTTTGATGTACTCATTGATTGCTGTTTCAACTTTCTTAACCTGCTCAGAATCAGGTGTTGCCAGGTTGAACAGTGCTCTTGTTACATTGATAGTAACAACGTCGCCTGAAGCTGCTTCAGTTGTTTCAGCTGTCTCTGTTGTTTCAGCTGTCTCTGTTGTCTCTGCTGCTTCTGTTGTTTCAGTTGTTTCAGTTGTTTCTGTTGTCTCTGCGCTGCTTCCGCCACAACCAACAAGCATTGTTGCTGTCATAGCACCTGCTAAAGCAAGAGCCAAGATTTTTTTGATTTTCATTGCTAAAAATCCTCCCTTATTATTATTTATTTCGAATCCTCCACACTATTGTATCGGATTGAAATCATTGTGAATTGTGAATAAAAATGTAACATTGCTTAAATATTATCCCTTAACGGAACCAACCGTAAGACCTTTTACAAAATACTTCTGGAAGAACGGATAAACTATCATGATAGGTCCAATAACTATCAGCACCGTTGCCATTGTGGATGAGTACTGTGGAATATTTCCTCCCATCGCTGCTCTTGCAGATGCAGGAACATTGGCATTATTTAACAGGAACTCAATACTCTTCTGAATATTGATCAGTAAAAGCTGTAACGGTTTCTTCCTATCTGTTGTAATATAAAGCAGAGCGTTCTGCCAGTCATTCCAGTATGCTGTAGCCATCATAAATCCTACTGCTGCAAGTGACGGCTTCAGCAGAGGGAGCGTGATCTGGAAGAAAGTACGATACTCCCCGGCACCGTCAATCTTTGCAGCTTCCATCAGTTCGTTAGGAATACTGTTTGCAATGTATGTCCTAAGAATAATAACATTCATTGTGGTAACACACAAGGGTAAAATCAAAAGCCATAAACTGTCTTTTAGGTGGTAATAGGATGTAAAAATTACATATCCCGAAAGCTGACCACCATTAAACAGCATGGGAATCAACAAATAGATGGACAAAAATTTGGATAAGCGGAAATCCTTTCTGCTGATAGAGTATGCAAACATACTCATAACAAGTAATCCAAGGAATGTACCAAATACCGTGACAAAAATTGTTACGCCGTATGATGTCAAAAGCTGGGAGCCATAACGAAGTACGGAATTAATACCGGCCAATGACCATTTCTCAGGGAAAAAGCTGAAACCATTCTGTGTGATGGCCTTTTCATCTGAGAAAGCGGCAATAAATACAAGCAGGATAGGTAATCCGCAAAACAGTGTATATAGGAAGAGGAAAAAGCCTAATATATATTGTCCTATTCCCTTTTTCTCTTTCTTTGATGGTGCCAGATCGGCAGCGTTTCCTTTTCTTTTACTCATCTTTTTTCCTCCCTCTTAGAACAGTGCATCATCCGGAGAAACCTTGCGGACAACACCATTTGCGAACAGCATCATCAACAAACCAACAATTGACTGGAAGAAGCTGGTTGCAGATGTAAATCCGAAGTTCGAATTCTTAAAGATGGCATTCAGTACATAGGAATCGATAACCTGTGTCGTTGAATATAAGGTACCGCTGTTTCTTGTTACCTGATAGAACAAACCGGTATCGGATCTCATCACATTACCGACAGAGAGTAGTAACATAACAGTAATCATAGGAATAAGTGCAGGTATTGTAATATGTATAATCTGTTTCCATTTATTAGCACCGTCAATCTGAGCTGCCTCATAAAGCTCTGTGTCAATACCTGCCAACACTGACATATAAAGTACGGAGCCGTAACCTACGTCCTTCCACATTTTAACAATCGTCAAAATCAGAGGCCACCAGGAAGCTGTGGAGTAAAACCTGATATTTGCCCCCATGGTATTGTTGATGATACCTGTATCTGTACTGATAAAAGCATATACGATAAACTGAACAGCTGCATATGAAATAAATACAGGAATGATCATAATAGTCTGCATTGTCTTCGCTAACCTTTTGAACAGGAACTGGTCAATGGCGATGGCAAGCACCACATTCAAAAAGGTTCCCAGTGCTGTAAACAAAAGGTAATACAGCAAAGTGTTTCTCGTCATAGTAAAAAATGTGTTCTTAGATGCAAGCAGGAATTTAAAATTATTAAATCCGCACCATGGGCTGCCCCAAATACCTTTCGAGAAGTCAAAATTCTTAAATGCCATTACAAGACCGGCCATAGGGACATACATGATAAAGAACAGAATCAGGAATGCCGGGAGTGCCATTATCACATGTGCTCTGTGCTTCCATGTATTTTCTAAAAAGCTCTTCATACTACTCTCTCCTTTTTTGTTTTATAACCACTTAAGCATGATTCTTTTCTCACGCAGCAGTTCAATTAAGCCTGGCAACCGATCTGCCTTCAAAGATTTCTCCTGTCACAACGATCTGTTCCGTGATCGTCGATTTGGGATTCTCGATCAGACTGATCAGCTTCAGCGCCGCTTCTTCTCCGAGGCGCTTTGTATCCTGAATAATGGTTGTCAGCTGAGGTTCAAAATGTCTTGCGATTCTGATTCCGTCGTATCCGGCAATGGATATATCATCCGGTATCTTAAGCCCCCTTGAATTGATGGCATTGATACCTCCAAAACTGGAAAAATCATCAGGATAAAGAATGCAGGTGGGTGGATCCTTCATATCAAGTAATTTCAAAGTTTCCGCGTAGGTCCCTAAAGTACTGCGGTAGGGAGCCTCCCTGATATATCCGTCAGGCACCATTATCTTGAGTTCCTCGCAGGTCTTGTAAAAGGAAGAAAGTCTGCTCTGTGTAACTGCTGAATCGGCACCATGTATGTAAGCTATTTTGCGATGTCCCATTCCGTATACATAATGAACAAGATCACTCATCCCCTTTACATTATCGGAAACGATCGTACATCTGTTATTGAACAGGTGATCGATGGTCACTACCGGGATGTCACTTCTCACCAGTTCTCCAACCTCGGGATCATCGAAGTCCACGCAGGCAATCATCACACCGTCAAAGCCTCTGTATCTGCTGTGTTCCAGATAGGACATCCGTCCTTTCCTGGTCTTGCAGCTATTGATAAAAGTAATGTCATATCCTTTTTCTTCAGCCGTGCTCTTAAAGCTGTCAAGCACATGAGAGAAATAGTCGTGGGTCAATCCGCTTCGTCCCTCATCGGAAAACAGAACTCCCAGGTTATATGTACGGTTGGTCTTCAGTGTCTTGGCTGCCGAGTTTGGCAGATATCCGAGTTCCTTTGCGACCTGTCTGATATGTTCCTTTGTGTCCTCTCCTATGTCCTTGTGATTGTTCAGTGCCTTACTGACGGTTGCAATCGATACACCGCACACCGCCGAAATATCCTTCATCGATACCATATTCATTACTCCCCCTCTGTGGCTAAGGTCTGGCATATTTTATTTTATCTTTCACCCAGCCTTACTACAGATGAGCGATTACTGAAAACGCCGAAAAAACACTTAAATCACTTAATCGTTTTCGTATCTTAAGTGTATATCAAATTGGACACTTTTGCAATACTTTTTTTCACTTTTTTATGCAACTTATACATTTTCAGTAAACTTCTACAGATTTTTGTACGATTTTTTTGCAGTTTTTTACAATTGACTTAATTTATTTACTTAAATACTGTTTAAAGTTAACTTAATTTAATTTTCCAAATCATCAGTTTCTCTCATTTTTCCACTTTTCTTTTTGCAATTTGTTTATTTTTCTTCTTCGCGCTTCACTATTTAGGGAGAAAATGCACAATTTTATTATTGCATTACTCGTATGTTTTATGTATAATTCTGATTATACAGAGAACTTAAACGTTTTCTGAATCGCATTGATCAAAATACACTTATTTATGAAGGAGAAGGAGCTATGAAATTTGGTTATTTTGATGACGCCAACCGCGAGTACGTTATCACAACCCCCAAAACCCCGCTTCCCTGGATCAACTATCTCGGCTGCAATGATTTCTTCAGTCTGATATCCAATACCTGCGGTGGTTATTCCTTTTATAAGGATGCAAAGTTATTAAGACTCACCCGTTATCGTTACAACGATGTTCCTGCTGACATTAACGGCAAATACATTTATATCAAGGATGGAGATACGATCTGGAATCCCGGCTGGCAGCCTGTCAAGACAGAACTTGACTCTTATGAATGCCGTCACGGTATCGGTTACAGCCGTTTTACTTCTTCCAAAAACGATGTGCAGGCTTCCGTCCTCACTTTCGTTCCCATGAACGATACCTGTGAAGTCAGCCAATTAAAAATTACTAACAATTCTTCCGCTCCTAAGACACTTTCCATTTTCTCTTATGTTGAATGGTGTCTCTGGAATGCAGATGATGACAGCAGAAACTTCCAGAGAAATTACAGTACCGGCGAAGTAGAGGTGGTTGATTCCACTATTTTCCACAAGACAGAATACAGAGAGCGTCGTAATCATTACGCTATTTACTCCGTAAATGCCAAGATTGACGGTTTTGATACCATCCGCGAAGCATTCCTTGGTGCATATCACGGAGCATATGAGCCGGAAGCTGTTAAGAACGGCGCATGCACCAACTCCGTGGCCAGCGGCTGGCAGCCCATTGCATCTCATCAGATCAATGTAACCTTACAGCCCGGTGAAACAAAGTCTTATGTTTTTGTACTTGGCTACATAGAGAATCCGGAAGATGACAAGTGGGAGTCTTATGGTATTATTAATAAGAAGCGTGCTTATGCGATGCTTGACAGATATAAGACCGACGAGGATGTGGAGAAGGCCTTTGCTCAGCTGAACGAATACTGGAAGAACCTTCTTTCCAAGTACACCGTAAAATCTTCCAATGACAAGGTTGACCGTATGGTTAACATCTGGAACCAGTATCAGTGTATGGTAACCTTCAATATGTCCCGTTCCGCTTCCTATTATGAATCCGGTATCGGACGTGGCATGGGCTTTAGAGATTCCTGTCAGGATCTTCTCGGTTTCGTACACCTGATCCCCGACAGAGCAAGAGAAAGAATCATCGATATCGCATCCACTCAGTTCCAGGACGGCAGCGCTTATCATCAGTATCAGCCTCTTACCAAGAAGGGTAACTCCGACATCGGAAGCGGCTTTAACGATGATCCTTTATGGCTCATTGCCGGAACCAGCGCTTATGTAAGAGAAACAGGTGATACCACTATTCTTACGGATATGGTACCTTTTGATAACGATGAATCCGTGGCAACACCTCTGATGGATCATCTGAAACGTTCCTTTGACTATATTGTTAACCACAAGGGACCTCACAACCTGCCTCTGATCGGACGTGCAGACTGGAATGACTGCCTGAATCTGAACTGCTTCTCAGAGCATCCCGGTGAATCTTTCCAGACCTTCGGTCCTAGCGAAGGACCCGTTGCTGAATCTGTATTCATTGCAGGTATGTTCGTGAAATACGGCGAAGAATATGCACAGCTGTGTGAGCTGATGGGTGACCAGGCAGAAGCCGACAGAGCCCGCAAGGAAGTTCAGATCATGTATGATGCTATCTTAAAGGATGGCTGGGATGGTGAATGGTTCGTTCGTGCTTATGATGCATACAGCAACAAGGTTGGTTCCAAGGAATGTGAGGAAGGTCAGATCTTCATCGAACCTCAGGGCTTCTGCGTACTTGCCGGCGTCGGCGTAAAAGAAGGTCTCGCAAAGAAAGCACTCGATTCCGTAAAAGAGAGACTGGATACCAAATACGGTGTTATGATTTTACAACCCGCTTACACAAGATATCATCTGGAGCTTGGCGAAGTTTCTTCCTATCCACCCGGATATAAAGAGAATGCAGGTATCTTCTGCCACAATAATCCCTGGGTTTCCATTGCTGAAACCGTGATCGGCAGAGGTGACAGAGCTTTCGAAATTTATAAAAAGACCTGTCCTGCCTATATTGAAGATATCAGTGAAATTCACAGAACAGAGCCTTATGTATACTCCCAGATGGTTGCCGGACGTGATGCCAAATTCTTTGGTGAGGCAAAGAACAGCTGGCTGACCGGTACTGCTGCGTGGACCTTTGTCAATGTATCCCAGTACATCTTAGGCGTATATCCTACACACAAGGGTCTTTCCATTAATCCCTGTGTACCTAAGGACTTTGGTGATTTCGAGTTGACCAGAAAGTTCAGAGAAGGAACCTACAATATTAAGGTTGTAAATCCTGACAATGTTGAAAAGGGCGTTAAGAGCATCACTGTTGACGGCACTCCTGTCGAAGGATGTGTCATCCCTTATGTTAAGGGCAAAGAGACATACGACGTAGTCGTGACAATGGGATAAAGATTTCAAATGACGACATGCTCTGTGAGTTGTCTGATTTGCAAGCAATGAAAAAGGGGCCGGCATTCATTTGCCGGCCCTTTCTTTATGTCTGTCATTCATTTTTTATTTATTATCTCTGTCAGTTTATTTCAGTTCAAGCACATAGTTGACACCGGGAGTAATCTGTGCCGTTACCCGGTGATCTTTTACGGGAATCTCCACTCCCTTTATCATATCTCTGACCACTGTAAAACGATCTGACAGATGAAGCGTTACACTCTCGTAATAATCAAGGTCGGAACGCACAATAATCTTGTCATTATCATATGCAAAAAGCTGTATTTTGGAAGGAGCTTCCAAAGAGGCCGGCATTTCCGCTGAAAACAGATTTCTGATCACATTCAGCACCTTTTCAGGGTAGTGATACAGATCTCCCATATTGTCGGGGATCGTGATGATGCTGAGTCTTCCTGCCCCAAAGCTTAAACGAAGCACAATCGGGAAATTGTTGTCTGTGCCATAGGCTGCAGCAAGCTCCCAGATATCATTGGTGCAGTAATCAAGCTGCGGGATCAGGATCTCCTTGTCCCCGCTGTATCTTCCGCTGACTGACACTCCGTTGTTCTTTGTGTCCGCATAATCGCGCACAATCGCTTTTCTTGATGAATATGTCACATTGACAAATTCTTTCTTAAAAATATCTCCCAGTTTTCTCACAAAACCGCTGGTCACAATGACATCAGCACCGCCGATCAGGCTCTTCTTCATCTTTTCAGCAATCAAAGTGTCATCCGCTGCACTCTCCGCAAGGAAGATCACCTTTGCCTGTTCCGGATAGTCGATACAGGGTTCCATGGGAACACCACACATACCGAGGTAATTGTGAAGATTGTTTTCTCCTCTTCCATATGCGGGTCTGTAGGCAGCTGCTCCCACAGGTTTACCAAGCTTTCCGAGATAAGAGTCCACTTCCTCAAACATCTGACCGAGCGCCGGTGGAAAGGTACGGTAATCACTATCCTTTATCAGAGAATCCAGGCAAAACAGCGTCACTTCTTTTGCCTTTCCGAATAGTGTGAGATACCCCTGCTCCAAATAAGAGGTTATATTATATGTACATTCGTAAGGGTCAAACCACCCACCCAGGTTTCTTCCGGGTGCTGCGCTTTCCAGATAACGCATCACAAAATAGCTCAGATATTTGGGCAGATGCTGCTGTGCATAAGTAGGATTTCTGGTCTCTGTTCCCGTGTAGATAGAATCAAAAAGTGCCGGTTCCATCTTCAGATCATATCCTGTTTCATTGTAATCCTCGTACCACTGGGGATATTTTACGATCACGTTGATGTCGGGATTGATCTCCTTCGCCGTTTTCATCACAATCTCTTCCGTAATCCACTTTTTCTGATCAAGGCGGAACTGTGACCAGCTGCGATCTCCTTTCTGCTTAATGCACGCTTCGCAGCGGCAGTTGAGGAAATAAAAATCATCAAAAATAAGCTCGTCAAACACCTCTGCATTTAAGGTAACGGCTTTCTTTAAGATTTCCTGTCCCTTTTCTGTCGAATAACAAAGCGAGATAAATCCTTCATTATTGCTGTCGTCACAGGTGGTAATGCCGCCCGAGGTCGCAATTCCCTTACTCTCGAAAAATGATTTCACCTTAAGGAGCTGTTCCTTATCACACCATTCCATGCCACGGTAACATTCCAGATAGGCACGGCCGATCTTCACGTTACCGTACAGCAGCTTAAACTTCCTGTCAAAATCTTCAAAATCAGTTATTTTATTGATATTGGATACAGGACAATAAACACTGACATTGAAATTCTGATAGCTCATTTTGTTCATTCTCTCTGCGATACTTTTGTTCCGTATTTTTTCCATAGCATTTCCCTCCGCAAATAAATCCTACATAAGTGGTGCAACCAAGCGGAATATCCTTCCCAGTATCTTCTGATAGAGAGGTATCTTCTTATAATAATCCCAGGTTACCTCCTGACACTTTAACAGTGTATTCTGGAAATCCTCTTCCACCTTTCCCACAACTTTATTGTCATAAAAGTATGCTCCGCACTCAAAGTGATGATAAAAGCTTCTGTAATCGAGATTGATAGTGCCCACCGTAGCGCTGATATCATCCGAAGCAAAGGTCTTTGCATGAACAAAACCGGGTGTATACTCATATACCTTAATGCCCGATCTTAGCAGCTCCGGATAGAAGGTTCTGGCAATGTAATACACGATTTTCTTGTCCGGAATGTGGGGAAGAATCATGGAGACCTCCACGCCTCTTCCTGCCGCAAAGCGCATACTGTCCAAAAACTCTCTTTCCACAATAAAGTATGGCGTCATGATATGTACATATTTATTGGCACTGTTGATCATAGACTCGTATACCGTCTTTGCCACTTCCCGTTTCATAGTGGGAGTTTCCCCATAGGGAATCACAAACCCGTCATGGTACAAAGGCTGCTCATACTCTATATCCTGCAAATATCTTTCATAATCCTCGGTTCCTTTTTCCGACACATTCCACATCTGCAGGAACATAACCGTAAAGCTGCGCACCGCATCACCGGTGATTTTTACGGCCACATCCTTCCAATGTCCGTATACCACCTTCTGGTTAATGTATTCATCGGCAAGATTGACTCCACCGGTAAATGCAACTTTTCCGTCAATTACTACTATCTTTCTGTGATCTCTGTTATTTTGACTGGTAGAGAGGAAGGGAATGATGGGGGCAAACATTTTTGCCTTGATTCCATATTGCTCAAGTTCTTTCGGATACCGATAGGGAAGCAGTAAAATAGAACACATGCCATCATACATGACACGCACTTCTACCCCTTCTTTCACCTTTTCCTTCAGGATATCCAGTACCGCATTCCACATAATACCCCGTTCCAGAATAAAATACTCCAGAAAAATAAAGCGTTTTGCTTTCTTTAATTCTTCCAGAAGATCTTTAAATTTGTCTTCTCCCAGAGGATAATACTCCACTGTTGAGTTGTGATAAGTGGGATAGCCCGCCCGATTTTCCATATAATTGGAAAAGCCTTTAAAGGAATCATTACATTCCCCGATAGCTTCCTTCGTTTCCTCGGAGGTGTAAAGAAGGCCTTCCGTCTCTTTCATTCGAATGTAGGTCTTGGCTTTTAAACCGATACCGCCTGCATTGGAGATCACAAACAGATAAATCAAAGCGCCGAACACCGGGAAAACGCAAATGGGAATGATCCAGGTAAGCTTAAATTCTGTGGGTTCATCTCTGTTAATGATAAAGACAATCAAAATCGCCCCCAGAAAGCTCATCCCTTCCCAGATATAATCCATGTAATTTCCAAGCCAGGTGAAGCTGAAGAAAAGCACGGCAATCTGTAAAAGCAACATCAGTATTATGATCAATGTACGGCTGAATATAATTTTGAAAGCACCATTGATAAAACGTTTCATAGCGAAATTCGCTCCTTTACACTTTCAGTGTATGCAGAATCTCTTCAAAGCACACACCGTTTTTTCTGTCAATACCCCTCTCAATCGATTTTACCATACTTTTCCTCACAAAAACAGATGCCTTTCGTACCGACTCCCGAAAGGGAACTCCGTTGACCGCATCAGCCGCAACAATCGCTGCAAAAAGATCTCCCGTACCACATCGCTCATCCCCTACTTTATGAGTTCTGATCATACCGGGCTGCGTTCCCTTTTCATAGACAAAGTTGGCAATAAACTGTCCTTTAGGGATTCCTGTGATCACGATCTGCTCCGGTCCCATTTCATTCAACTGCTCTGCCATGGAAAGAAGTTCCTTCTCCTTCCAGCCCGTTTCCCTGTAGGGGGTATCGGTAAGGCGGCAGGCTTCCGTAAGATTCGGTGTGATGATATCCGCAAGGGATACAAGACGCCTCATCTCCATACACATTTCTTCCGTATAAGTGCCTGCAATCTTTCCGTGGTCCCCCATCACGGGATCCACTATCACCTTTGTGTCCTCTGTGGCAAACTGCCGGATAAAATCTTCCACGATGCCGATCTGCTCTTTGGAGCCGAGAAAGCCTGACATAATGCCGTCAAAATGAAGATCCAGCTTTTTCCACATGGAAATGTAAGCAGGAAGTCTGTCCGAATAGTCGTCAAAAAAGTATTCGCTGTAGCCCGTATGATTTGACAAGATGGAGGTGGGTACCGGACAGCACTGCAACCTCATATGAGAGATCACAGGAATAGCCACTGTGAGGGCACATCTGCCGTAGCCGGACAGGTCATTGATGGCTGCTATTTTTTTCTGGGTTATAGGTGTTTGATGATTCATGCCGATATATCTCCATTAAAAAAATATCATTTTTGCTTGCTATACCCTCGCTTTTTAGCTTCCGAGGGTATAGCAAGCGTTTCCGACTTCACATACCCTTCTCTTATAAAAAACACTTTTCACAGCTTTTTATGTTATTCAAGGAATGCCTGTTTCAACGTTTTCCGAACTTTTTCGTTTTATACTGTTTCATATTTTATTATGATGTTTTATAATTTTGTTAACCAAATGTTAACCAAATATATTATAAGCTGATATGTATTTTTTATTAATTATTGCAAAATGTATATCATTTGCTATAATATACTTAACGAGGCAGTCGGAAGGTGAGTGCACTTCACCCGACCCGGCGAAATTTATTACTTAGCTAAGAATAGCCGTTCCTAAACTTTGACGAGAGCAGGACGGCTATTTCTTATTTTTCAAATTCAGAATTGCTACGATCAAAAGACCTATGGTTAAAAACACCATGAATTCTTCATATGTACTCATAAGCATCACACCTTTCCGTAAGGCTCGGATCGGATGTGAGCACGTCCCCCGGCTACCCGGTTAAATATATTATCATTTTCGCTTCGTGCGTGTAACCGTGTCCCTATATAATAGCACAGGGCATGGATTAATTCCATACCTTGATTTTTACTAATCAATTGCTTTGTCTATCTTGTCTGCAATTTTCTCATACTTTTTATAAGCTTTCTTTACATCTTTGACTATATTTTCCAAAGAAGTTGCCGGACATCCCTCTCCATGAATTGCGACACACATCAGCCACATTGCTTATCAGTCAGAATGTTGATGTGAAAACTGTGTCCAACAGATTAGGTCATGCACAGACAAGCACAACCATGGATATTTACAGCCAAGCTTTACAGAAAATGGATGAGCAGGCAGCAGTTGCGCTTGATGATCTGTTAACCAAAAATGCATAAAAAAAATTGAACGTTAACCAAATGTTAACCATTCCACGAAAAAAAGCACCCTGACAATTCAGAGTGCTTTTCATTTTTCCTTGATTTTACAAGGTTTTCTGCACGTGCGTTAGAGGATTCGAACCCCCGACCTTTTGGTCCGTAGCCAAACGCTCTATCCAGCTGAGCTAAACGCACATCCTGTTACGAGTATCGCAACAAATGATATTTTAGTATAGTCTAGTGGATTTGTCAATAGGCATTCAGGAAAATTTCATCACTTGCCGATAGCCGGATCCATAGATCTTGCCATGGCTTCCAGAATGTTCACACAACCCTCGATTCCAAAAGTGGCACGGTTAAGAAGAATGTCCTTTCCTTCCTTTCTGTCCCACTTGCCGTTGGAATAGTAGGTATAATACTCTCTTCTGGCGGTATCCATCTTCTTTACCAGTTTTTTGGCTTCTCCCTCTGAGATCCCATGCTTATTCTTAATGATCTCCACTCTTTTTTCAAAGGGAGCATAAATGAATGCTTTGAGGCAGTTGGGATTGTCTTTTAAAATATAGTCCCCAAGGCGGCCCACAATAATGCAGGAGCCCTTGGCTGCCAGATCATGTATGATATCTGTCTGCAGCCGGAACAGCTTATCTCCCATGGATTTGCTGAGCCTGCCGATTGTCAGATAGGGACTTAAGGCATGACCGGAATAGCTTTCATCCTCATGGGCAAGCACATTGATATCGATTCCGCTCTTCTGTGCAGCAATCGCCAGCATATCCTTATCATAGAGGGTAAAACCAATACGGTCAGCCAGCTCTTTTCCTATTTCATGACCTTCCGCCCCAAATTCTCGTCCTATGGTGATGATCAGTTTACTGCTCATTTTCTTACTCCTCCTGCCTGCTGTCACAGGCATTCACAAAACTCTCAAAAACTCTGCAGGCATCCCGGTCCTTCAGATAAATAAATTCCGGATGCCACTGCAGTGCCTGTATAAATTTCTTACCGGGCATATAGACAGCTTCCACCAGTCCGTCCTCAGAAATGGCCATAGGCTTTAATACAGGGGCCAGATCTTTCACTGCCTGATGATGATAGCTGTTGACCGCTATAGTCGATTTGTGTAACAGTTCCCACAAAGGCGTATTTTCCAATATGGTCACCTCATGACACGGCACGTCGTAAGGTGGGGTCATATGATGCTCTACTTTCTTTGTGCCCACATATTCTGAGGGAAGATCCTGATACAGGGTACCGCCGCAAAGCGCATTGATCAACTGAATGCCACGGCAGATACCAAACACCGGCTTATCCTTTGCAAGCGCGTAATCGAATACTCTCTTTTCGAGGACATCTCTGTCATGATTGGGCAGTCCGCATTTGTCGCTTTTTTCTGCTCCATACAATGCCGGATCCACATCATGTCCCCCGGTAAAAAGAAAACCGTCACACATGTCACAAACCTGTTCTGTCTCCTGTTCCTCTGCCTTAAGCGGCAAGATAATGGGAAGCCCGCCTGCTGCCCTGATGCCTTCCATATATCCCGGCACCATCCATATACTGTCCTTTTCCTCGTCAAACAGAGGAATTACTCCTATGATCGGTTTCATTATCTTCCGTCACCTCCAAGTGGCTTCATCTGTCCTGCCACACTGCTGTCCTATAATACTTTGTTCAGGAAACTGATGGTACGCTCTTCCTTTGCATGATTGAAAATTTCATCCGGTGTGCCTTCCTCTACGATGTAACCGCCATCCATGAAGATAATTCTGTCGGCAACCTCTCTTGCAAAGCCCATTTCATGGGTAACGATCACCATGGTCATACCATCCTTGGCAAGTCCTTTCATAACATCAAGTACTTCTCCTACCATTTCAGGGTCAAGGGCAGAAGTGGGTTCATCAAAGAGCATGATATCAGGTGACATGGCAAGAGATCTTGCAATGGCACAACGTTGCTTCTGTCCACCGGACAACTGACTTGGATAGGCGTCTGCTTTATCCTCAAGACCTACCCTCTTCAAAAGCTCCATGGCTCTCTTTCTGGCATCTTCCTTGCTCATAATCTTCAGTTCTACAGGTGCCAGTGTAATATTGTCAATAATATTCAGATTGGAAAACAGATTAAAGTGCTGGAACACCATACCGATGTTTTCCCTGACTTTGTTGATATTGATTTTTTTATCTGTTATTTTCTGACCGTCTACAATGATTTCTCCGCCATTTGCCTCTTCCAGCTTATTCAGGCAGCGAAGGAATGTACTCTTTCCGGATCCGGAAGGACCGATCAGGCAGACAACCTCTCCTTCATGCACCTCCACATCCATGCTCTTTAACACTTCAAGCTCTCCAAAGCATTTTCTGAGTCCTTTTACAGAAATCTTAACGGGCCTTTCGGCGATATTCTTATTTTCCATGAGATACCTTCCTTTCTACTACCTTGGCAATCTTGGAAAGAATCGTACACACAACCAGATAGTACAAGGCAACTATCACCCAGATGATCATAACCTTAGTGGATGAGTTTGCTGCCAGAATCTTACCGTTCTGAGTCAGTTCACGGATACCGATAATGGAAATCAGGGAAGTATCCTTAAGCGTGATGATAAACTGATTGATGATTGCCGGAAGCATAGTGAAGAACGCCTGGGGAAGCACGATCTTCTGCATTGCCTTGCCGTAGGAAAGTCCAAGGCTTCTGGCGGCCTCCATCTGTCCTCTGTCAACCGATTCAATACCGCCTCTGATGATCTCAGCCATGTAGGCGCCGGCATTTAAGCTTAGAGCCACGGCACCGGCAGTGAAAGGACCTCCGATCAGCTTCCACTGGAATCCCAGCGGACGCAAAACCTGCGCAAGTCCATAATAGATAATAAAGGTCTGTACCAAAAGGGGTGTACCACGAATAATCCCGATATAAATTGCGGAAATCCACTCCAGAATCTTGACCTTGGAAACCGTAAACAATCCAAAAATAATACCTAGCACCGTAGCGATAATCAGGGACACGATGGCAAGCTTTACCGTCTCCCCCAGTGCAGCGATAAATGTGTTTACACTTCCTGCTAATACTTCAAAAAATGCCATTACTACACCTCTTTCTTTTCGTTTGCATCTTTGCTGAATGCACAACCATGAAAAGGAACCCCTTCCTTTTCATGCCTGTATATTCAGCAGGCGGGCATGCTTCCATGCCCGCCCGGCCAAATCATCTTTAAGACTTCTGACTATTTTGTGGAAATGTATGAGTTAATGATCTCATCATACTTTCCGCTTGCTTTTAAGTTCTCAAGACCTGCGTTGAACATTTCAACAAGTTCAGGTGCTTCTCCCTTTAAGGTAGCAAAGCCATAGGAAGAACCTCTCTCCATCGGCATGGGAAGTGCTAAAGGTGTTCCTCTGGAGATTTCATATCCAAGTACCGGATAGTCATCAAAGCATGCTGCACTTGTTCCTGAAAGGACATCCTGATACATAGTTGCGGAATCCTCAAACTGTGCGATGGTAAATCCGTACTGATCAGCGATGGACTCAGCAAATGCACATCCTTCTGTACCGATCTTTGCTGCAACCTGTAAACCTGCCAGATCTTCATAAGACTTGATATCGGAATCAGCAGCTACTGCCATGCCCACACCTGAGTCAAAATAAGGTTCTGAGAAATCATACTTCTGTGCTCTCTCATCAGTGATGGACATACCTGCGATCACACCATCAACCTCGCCTGCTTCCAGAGCGGTTACTGCTGCGGAGAATCCGATTACCTGTAATTCATACTCAAATCCCTGATCTTCAGCGATTGCTGCAAGAAGGTCAAGATCGATACCAACCATCTCACCGTTGTCATTTTCAAACTCGAAAGGTGCAAAGGTGGTATCTGTTGCAATCACATAAGTCTTAGCTTCTGTGGTTTCTGCTGCATCTGCAGTTTCTTCTGTTTCTGCTGTTTCTGCTGTTTCTGCTGCATCTGTTGTCTCTGTTGCCTCAGTTGTTTCTTCGGTTGTCTCTGCTGTGCTCTCAGCACTGCTTCCACAGGCAACTAAGGAAAGTGTCATAGCTGCCACTGCCAATAAAGCTGTTAATTTTTTCATAACTTCCTCCTTTTTGAGCCATTTTTCAAAAATAGGGATAACACCATCGGGTGTTATCCCCTTCGATAACATGACTCTTTTTAATAATATGGTAGCATTATAGCATCTGTTTTTTTGTTCGTCAACCTCTGCCATGTATTTTTCTGAATACATGTATCCACTAATACCTGTAATAAGGCACACCGCCGCAGCACATGCCGCCACCGCCGCAGCAGAGATTGCAAAGGAGATTTGCGATACAAAGCTTCAGGCACAGACCGTCTCCTCCTGTGTACGGCTGACCATAAGTATACTGTCTTTGCCTGTACCAGCTGCCGCCGTTTTCGAACTGATAGACCAGATTGCTGTAATCACTGTTCGAGGGTTCCATTGCCTGGGCACGCTTGGCATGCTCGAGAGCTGTCACCTGATTGCCAAGTCCGGCATGGGCGAGCGCACTGTAGTAATACCATCTGGCATTTCTCTGAGATTCCGACATGCTGTCCAGCACATTTCTCGCTTCCTTGTAGTAGCCGTTCCGCACGTAATTTCCTGCTGCCCGGATATAATTGTCCTCCTCATAGCCGGTGGAACTACTACTTCCGTAACCTCCGTCACCGGAAGAGCCACCAAAACCGCCAAAGAAATCTCCGAAATCCCCAAAGCCGCCATATCCGCCGTTACCGTAAGTGCCTGTGCCGGAGGACCCTCCGTAGGAGCTTCCGGAACTGCCATAGCTGTATCCTGAGGTTCTCTCCTTCATGATCTGCTGATAAGCCTGCTGGATCTCCTTAAACTTCTCCTCCGCCTGCTCCTTGTTAGGATTGTTGATATTGGCGTCCGGGTGATATTTACGGCTCAGGGCCTTATATGCTTTTTTTATTTCTTCCTCGGTGGCATTTCTGCCAACACCGAGAACCTGATAAGGATCACTCATGCTCTGTTTCCTTCTTCTCTCTCTTTGCCCGCACTACATCATAGCGATACCATACACCCGAATACAAAATATTTCTTAAGATTTCTGCATTTTCTATAACAGGCAGCTTTTCAAACTCCTTAGAGCAGCCCGCCATCATCATTGTAAGGAAGGTTTTAATCTCCTCGTCAAAATCGGGATTTTCATAGCGCTTTTTCAAAGGATTATATCTGTTTTTCTTAATATCCTCCTCAATATCCTCATAGGCATCCAGCAAATAAATATACTTGCCAAGGAAACACCCAAGCGTACGAAGACTTTCCTCCCATTCGTCCTTCCTTACCGCAAAGATCTCACCTAAGATGTCCCCGAAAATACAGGCCATTTTGTCGATATCCTCATTCCCGGCTTTCTCTTCCCTTGCCAGTTCTCTCATAAGGCTGTCAATTCTTTTTACCTTCTTACTGTAATCCGACTGGATTTTACGATAGGCTCCTTTCAAAAGCTTTCCGTACCCAAGTTTCAAAGCCTTGTGATCATCGGTCCAGTCATCTCTGCATTTATAATAGGTAAAAAGAACGTTCATATCTGCCGCGTAATCCGCAAAGACATTTCGCCTGTAAGGGTGTTTTTCAAAAGGATGAGCGATACAGGTGGTTGTATCCTCCTTTGTATCGGGCTCATATAGGCTTGTAAGCAGCATAACAAGGAAAGTCATATCATAAGTAAGACTGATCTGTCCAAAAACACCGTACCTGTTTTTCAGCGTACGGCACAGACCACAGTAATAGGAATGATACACATCAAATTCTTTAAATTTCATGTCTCCTTTATTAATAATAACATATCCAAACATTGTGCTTCTCCTACATCAAACTTTGCGAATATATCAACTCTTTTTCATAAAGGTCTGACCACATTTGGGGCATCTGATCTCGATTTTCCCCTTACCTCTCGGGATTCTGATCTTCTGTCTGCAGGAGGGACACTTATAAATATGATGTGTCTTACGCTGCTGCATATTCCGCTTCACACCGGCAAACCAGCGTTTTACCTTATATTCATACTGAAGATACTTATTATTTTCCAGGCTTCTCTTATAAGTATTTCTGGACAGCATCCGGAAATAAGCATAAATCAGGCAAAGTAATCCTATCAGATAGACTCCCGGAACCCGAAACAGAGACAGTATAAAACAGATCATCGCCAGTATCATCAGGAAGCGGTTGAACTGATCATTGCCGTATCTTCCCATCATAAATCGGTATAATTTCTCTTTCATGTAGTCACGCCTTTCAAATTCGATAATTTATATACTACTACTTGTATATAGACAAATCAATTAACGCATTCTAAAGGAATCTAAAGAATTTATAAACAAAGGCACAAAAAGACGTATCCGCTCACGCGTGGTACGTCTCTTTTCCCTCACTCATATATCTGTCTTCTCTAAAGACTTACTGTTCACTTTCTTCATCCTGTTCAGCTGCCACAGCAGAAACTACGGATGAAACCACTGCGATCACAACTGCTATAATTACGATGAGCAAACCGCCTGCCAATAAAAAGAATTCCATTGCACTCTTCCTTTCTCAAAGCATATAACCTGCTGATATTTATTGTATATGAAACGGACAGGTTTTTCAATCATTTTCCTTAAAACCGTTCAAAAAAGTTCAGACACATTTTTCGCCGTTTCGGTGAAGCTCTGTCATTTTTATTAAGTTCTTATTAATTTTTTATAAACTTATTGTCAAAATATCATTCGCATGCTATTCTTTGCTATATAACACATTTATGATCTATTTTCAAAGGTTTCTGATGGATTCTTTTTATCACGTAATTCTTATTACCTTCCAATCATTTCCCTTGAAAAGAAAAACTCTACCAAAGGAGGACTTCTATGTCTCAAAACACCTGTATTGATGAGGGTGGAAAGACCACCCAAATGTTACCCCTTCCCTCTTTCCCTTCAAGGGAGGCTGTGGAAGCACATCTGAAAAGTGATCCGGATATCTTCCGAAACTATCTCTTACTCCCTTCCTTCATGCAGCAGGAGCTTGTGGACTTCTGCATGGGAAAGCAGGGGCTTAAGATCACCTACGACACCGTGTTCCGAAAGATCTTTGATCCCGACACGGAAAAAGGATTGCATCGTCTCGAATCCCTATTGTCTGCCATCATGGGCAGGCCGTTAAAGATTATTGGTGTCATGCCAAGGGAGGGCACCCAGCTTGCGGAGAGTGCCAGCTTTGTGGTGATGGATGTGCTTGTACAGCTGGATGATATGTCTTTTGCCAATATCGAGATGCAGAAGATCGGCTACAGCTTTCCCCTTGCCAGGGCAGACTGCTATATCTCCGACATCATCATGCGCCAGTATGTGTCCGTAAAGGCGGAGCTGGGATCCGATTTTACCTTTAATGACCTGCACAAGGTATACGGCATCATCCTGATGGAGCAGAGCCCCGGGGAATTCCACAAGGCTGCCGGGCACTATATCCATAAGCGGAAACCTGTCTTTGATACCGGCATCTACAAAGACAATCCCGGCCTCCATGAAGACATCTTTTTGTGCCTTGACAGTTTCCATTCTAACGTACATAATATTACTAAAGACAGTAGCGAACTGGAAGCATGGCTGACCTTTCTAAGCGCCACCGACCCTGTAGTGATCGGTGGACTGATAGAAGCGTTTCCCTGCTTTGCTCCCATCTATCAGGAGATGATGGAGTTTGCAAAAGATCCAAAGGAGCTGATCGGTATGTTATCGAAGGAACTGTATATCATGGATAAGAACATGGAGCGGCTGATGGTGTCCCAGCTGCAGGAAGAGGTGACTGCAGCAAAGGCTGAACGGGATAAGATTGTTGCCGAGCGGGATGAGGCTGCGGCTGAGCGGGATGAGGCTGTTGCTGAGCGGAATGAGGCTGTTGCTGAGCGGGATGAGGCTGTTGCTGAGCGGGATGAGGCTGTAACAAAACTGGCTGTCTTCAAGCTCAAATACCAAAGCAAACCCCCGGAAGAAATTGCCGACAAGCTCGGACTTTCTGTCGAATATGTAACCTCTGTTCTAAATGAACTTTAATGACACAGCACCATGCAAAAGACCTTCCTCTTATTTTTGCGGAAGGTCTTTTGTTGCATCTTTCAATTCTTTTTTATCTTCTTGGTCAGATAAATCCCTCCAAGCTGGTAATAATGTGTCATTTGAATAAAATTTTACCATTTGACTCTGCCTTTACGGCATCCAGTATCTTCTGACACTTCCGTGCGGAAAACCGATTATAGCTGACCGATATTAATTCTCCTGCCATTTTCTCCACAGTCTTACCCTTCAACAATCTTGGCGACGGATAATGCTCCCTCATTACTGATTGCTTAGTGCCTTTAGGTAAATTATTTATTCTTTGATATTTTTCAGCATTCTTCTAATACGTAACACACCCCTCTGTCTCCTAAAAGGTTACGAATTTTATAAAAAATTTCAAAACTAAATAGTCAAATAAATGTTTGATCCGTTCGGTGAAAAACTCTGTATATAAGTTGCTCTGTCATTGACAATTTCACACCCGCCTATTAAAATAAAGGAAATTTTGACAGATTATGACAGACATAAGGAGGCAGACTATGAAAATCTATGTGTATGATATGGTTGATTTTGAAGAGGAAATTCTCGGAGATATTCAAAAAGAATCCAATGATGAAATAATTTTATCAAAGAACAGCCTGACGGAAGAAACGCTTGAAGGAGCGAAAGGCTGTGACGGGATTTCCGTTCTCGGCTACAGTAAAGTAAATGAAGCGATTCTGAAGAAGATGAAGGAATACGGCATCCTCTATCTTTCCACCAGAACCATCGGCTATGATCACATCGATGTCAAAGCTGCAGAAAAGCTTGGCATTCATGTCTTCAACGCTTACTATCATCCAAACAATGTGGCTGATTTCACCGTGATGATGATGCTCATCATGCTCAGGAAAGCAAAGATTTCCATCTGCCGTGCCTTGGTCAATGACTTTTCCTTAGATGGACTTCAAGGCAGGGAAATGCGGAGTTTGACCGTAGGAGTCATCGGAACGGGAAAGATCGGTGCCACTGTGATTCAGAACCTCAGCGGTTTCGGCTGCAGAATTCTTGCCTGTGACAAATACCATAACCCTTCCATAGAAAATCTGGCCTCCTATGTGGACCTTGATACGCTCTATCGGGAAAGTGACATCATCACACTCCATGTCCCGCTGACCGATGAAAATTATCATATGATCAACTATGAGACCATCCACAAGATGAAAAAGGGTGTGATCCTGATCAATACCGCAAGAGGGCAACTGATCGATACCGAAGGTCTGATCCGCGCTCTGGAGGAGGAGTATGTGGGCGGCGCCGGCATAGACACGCTCGAGGAAGAACAGGGGATCATGCATGTGCATGTGGGCACAAAGATCGTGGACAAGCGCTCCCTTCTGTATCTGAAGCAATTCCCAAATGTGCTGTACACCCAGCATTACGCTTTCTATACAAAAGAAGCCACAGAGTCCATGGTACGCTGTGGCATTACTTCCATCCAAAGTGCTGCAAAAGGAGAAAAAAGCAACTGTGAGGTCACAAAATTTCCCCGTTAAGTATCACACTTTTGATGGGAAGATCTTCTTTTCTTAATAAAACCAGATTGGCAGCTTTACCCGGCGTAATGCTGCCATATTTTTCGTAGATTCCCGCGCTTTTTGCGGGATTGACTGCCGCGCATTTCACAGCAGTTGTAAGCGGGATTCCCGCTACCTTTACCGCCCATCTCAGGCAGTCCATCAGATTTGTCACCGAGCCTGCCAGATTACCGTTCTCAAGGCGGGCATACCGGCCTTTTACCTCCACCTTCTGACCGCCCAGTGTGTAAGCGCCATCCTTAAGCCCTGCTGCCCGCATGCTGTCACTGATAAAAATAATACGGTCCTCTCCAAAGAGCTTAAGGGCCATTCTGACAGCAGAGGGATGCACATGGACACCGTCACAGATCAGTTCCGCCTCTGCCTTTGCATCCACTGCGGCACCGATCACGCCCGGATTTCTGTGGGTAAATGGTGTCATGGCATTATACAGATGGGTCACATGACTGACTCCCGCCGCAAATGCCTTTCCCGCCGTATCGTAGTCTGCTCCGGTGTGGGCAAGGGAGAGTACCGTTCTTTTCTTATTTTCACGGATGAAGTCCATTGCCCCATCGGTCTCCGGCGCAATATCCACAAACCGGATCATTCCTCCGCTCTTTTCCTGCATCCGGTCGAACATCTTCTGATCCGCTCTCCTGACATAGTCCGGGTTCTGGGCGCCCAATTTCTCTTCGGACACAAAAGGCCCCTCCATATGGATACCGCAAAGTACTGCTTTTTTTCTTTTTTACCCGCCTCCTGCTGTTTTCTGAATTCACAGGCCACTTCACAGCTTTGCTGCAGCAGCTCCTCAGGAAGCGTCATAGTGGCAGGCACGATAGTGGTGATTCCATTCTTTGCTTCATAGCCGGCAATCTCGTCAAGTGCCCTCATATTGCCGTCACTAAAATCCGCTCCCATACAGCCGTGAAAGTGAATGTCGGTAAGTCCCGGAATGGCTATGCAGCCTTCTCCGGCAAGCACTTCCTTCTCCTGCCGGGGCTGATCTGCAAACTCCGTTCCTTCTATATAAATATTTTTGGCTTCAAATCTGCCTTCTTCCGTGTATACACAGGCATTTCTGATGATCATTTCAGGATTCCTTTCGGGGAAATTATCTGCTCTCCCTGCGGAACTGGACAGGCGTCATCCCGTAGGATTTCTTAAACAGCCTGTTAAAATGCTCCACATTCTCATAGCCTACCGTCGCTGCAATACTCTCCACTGTCTGATTGGATTCCTTTAGCAGGCTCCTCGCCTTCTTCATCCTCGCCTTCTTTACAGCCTCCTGGAAGGTAATCCCCGCATTTTCTTTGATGTATTTGGAAAGGTAAGGCTTGGAGAGATTGAAATTCTCTGCCAGTTCATCCAGGGTAACGTCCTTGTAGTGATTCTTTAAATAATTCATGATGTCTACAATACGCTCTTCCCGGCCCTCTTTTATATTTTCACTTTCTGCCATCTTGTTGCCTGCAGACACAAGCGCTGCAATGGAACTCTTAATGATATCTTCATCGATACCAACGCCCCAGTACATTTTGCCGTCCTTTACAATGCCCACATAGGCAGCCGCCTTGGAAGAGGAGCCTTTAGAAATCGCATTTTCCTCGTAAACAGAAAGCTCATAGCTGACGCCGAAATACAGCTTGATGGCGTTGCTGACAGCATCCAGTCGTCCGTTACCGGAGGTCTCGATCACTCTTCTTTCCTTATTCTGCTCGATGGTTACTTCCGCAGTAATACCTTCCTTTGTCTGCTTGAAATGACATTCGGGAATGTTAAATACTTCTCTCTGTTCAATATAATTATCTTCAAAAATCTGGTAGATGTCAGAGGGTGCAAGTTCGCTGTGCTTTCTGTCGGAAACACCCTTCATCAGATAGCCCACTTCCTCTTTCATCTTATCCGGCAGGGAAATGCCGAAGTTCTGCTTCAGGATAAAGGCAATTCCGCCCTTGCCGGACTGGCTGTTGATACGGATTACGTCGGATTCATACTCACGACCGATATCTTCGGGATCGATGGGAAGATAAGGCACATCCCATCTTCCGCCGCTCTTGCCTTCCTTCCACCACGCCATGCCCTTGGAGATAGCATCCTGATGAGAACCGGAAAATGCGGTAAATACCAGATCTCCCGCATAGGGAGCACGCTCATAAACTCTCATGCCTGTCAGTAATTCATAGGTTTCCCGTATCCTGGGAATATCGGAAAAATCAAGTCCCGGTTCCACACCGTGGCACACCATGTTCATTGCCACCGTGATGATATCCACGTTACCGGTTCTCTCTCCGTTTCCGAATAAGGTTCCCTCGATTCTGTCTGCACCTGCCAGTACACCCAGCTCCGCATCGGAGACACCGCATCCCCTGTCGTTGTGGGGATGCACACTGAGCACCACATTTTCCCTGTATTTCAGATTTTTATGGAAATATTCCACCTGGGAAGCGAAGACATGAGGCATCGCAATCTGTACGGTCGTCGGAATATTGATGATCGCTTTATTCTCTTTTACGGGCTTCCACACATCCAGCACCGCATTGCACACATCCAGCGCATAGTCCACTTCTGTTCCGGGGAAGCTCTCCGGGCTGTATTCAAAGGTAAAGTTACCGTCTGTTTCATCTGCCAGCTGCTTTAACAGCTTTGCACCGTCAATCGCCAGCTGTTTTACTTCCTCTTTGCTCTTGCGAAATACCTGTTCTCTCTGTGCCACAGAGGTGGAATTGTAAAGATGGATCACCGCATGAGGCGCACCCTTCACCGCTTCAAAGGTCTTCTTGATAATGTGCTCTCTGGCCTGAGTCAGCACCTGAATGGTAACATCCGAGGGGATCATATCTCTCTCGATCAGGGCGCGGATAAAATTATATTCCGTGTCGGAGGCTGCCGGGAATCCCACTTCGATTTCCTTAAATCCGATGTCTACCAACATCTTGAAAAACTGTAATTTTTCCTCCAGATTCATTGGCTCAATCAGCGCCTGATTGCCATCCCTTAAGTCTACACTGCACCAGATGGGTGCTTTCTCAATGGTGTCCTTTTTTACCCAGTCATAGGTTGTCACCGGGGGCATAAAATAAGATTTTCCATACTTTTCTGCTACGTTCATACTTCTCCTCCATTCGGCTCTTCGCCTTACTTTTTCTTTTTTCACAAAAATATCCTGTGACACAAAAAAACTCTATGAAAATGCTCCTCACACTTTCATAGAGACGTAACTTCTTACGCGGTACCACTCTACTTCACGGCTGTTGCCATGCTCTCATCAGACACTATCATGTCTTCTCCCTTCTACGGCGGGATTATCCGTCTGTACCTACACAACTCCTTTGCGCTAAAATTCTGTCAGCTATCAGAGTCTTCAGCCAGCTGCTCCAAGGTGAGTTCGCTTTCCGCTAACGGCTGCCTTGCACCTCCCGGCAGCTCTCTGATTTCCGGCTTTTAAGTTACTATTCCTCTTCCTCGCATTTACATATTCAATTTCTTTTGACAGATTAAATACTATCATACTTTCTTGATGTTATCAAGGAGTGATTTTAATCAATTTTATTGATTTATTTTATCTTTCACTATTGAATCCTTTTATCGTTCTTTTTGACAGACCCTCCAACAAGGGAAATCACGTGACATTCCGTAGACTTATATGATCCAGATGTGGTGGTCTCAGCAATGGGATCGTTCTTCAACCTTCATGTAATCAGAATCGCCGACAACAATGTACTTTTTGAATACATCAGTGAACTCAAAAAGAAATATCCTGATTTCACCACTTTGGGAACTACTGCCCACAAGCAGCATCCCATTTACTCTACACAATTCCCATGTCAGAAAAATCCTATGCTTCTTCCTTTAATGTCAGCTGCGCCGCTTCTATCCTGATGTATAAGGTTACAAGGCAAAGAAGAAGAAAATAATAGGGCAGGACTGCTTTGAAGTCTTACCCTATTGAATCACACATGATTATGATGAGATACCTGCGTTTTCTAAAAGTTTTTTCAGTCTGGCAATCTCTGACTCCGCTTTTTCGAGATCATTCTGCTTTTCAATCAACGCATTCTCTTTCTCGGCCAATTTTTCTGTAAACTTTTCTTTTACTTCATCCAGCTCTGTTTCATGCTTTTTCTCAATAATATCAATATCCAGCATCAGAGATTCATCTGTCATTTCATTCAGCTCCTCCATTTCCTTATAGTGGGCATAAATGTGTTCATACAGCTTATGGGTATACCTCTTCAATTTCTGTGCATCCTGAAAAGTAATATTACCCAAAGCAAGATTCTCTTCTATGCTTCCGATTATATCATTCTGTATCAGGTTTTTCAACGCAAAAAGGTTTTCTTTTGAACGGTCTTTTTCCAACAATTTTCTTAATTTCAAAAGCTTAAACGGTATAAGGATAACCATTTTCTTCTCGTTAAGCTCCCTGATGGAGGCTTCCTGATATTTGAATGTTGAAACCCTGTATGTAAATTCTCCCTGTGTTCCAAATTTCAACTTTAGCGCATATTCATCAGGGATTCGATTCTCAGCATAAAGATAAATAACCTTAGGCTCCGGGAACTTCAAAATCCAAATACCGTTCTCTTCTTTAGCACTGCGCAATGCATGGTTATAACCATAATCGAAAACCCGAAGAATGATTGCATTATCTCTGTCCATCTGTGCTTCCATATGATAACTGTATTTCCCATTAATGGTCAGAATCGTGTCTGCAAGTATTTTCCTTAAATCCTCTTTTTCAAATTCCGTCCAGTTATAACTGACTTTACTGTCCTTAGGATAATCTGTCCCAAATAAACCATTGATCAGGTTCACCACAGACAGCGATGACAGTGTCAATATCTTTTTAAGCATCTTATCATAGATCTGATATATTGTGCTTTCCATAAAATTCTCCTTCTCATCTTATTCTTTCACGCCAAACGCAACACACTTTGCGAGTCGTCAGATCCGACAAAGAAGAATCACACTCATAGGCATCACCTCACAACCAGATATTCATTAAGGGAAACAGCAGCCATAGGCTGCGACCGAAACGGCCAACAAGCAAAAAAAGATATGTCCTGTGAACATACATGATATAAAATATATAATAAAAAATATCACTCGAACAATATACAGTCAAGTGATATTTATTATTTCAAAAGATAATTTACCAGTACCATGGCACCGCCAAGGATCACCAGCACGATTCCCGTAACCCGGTTTAACGTTTCGGCAGATGCCTTATTGGCAAACCTGGCCGCAATCCTTGCCCAGATCAGGGTAAAGACTACACAGAGCACAAGCAACAGGATATCCGGCATCCCGCCGATGGCAAAATGCGATACCGCTCCCGTAAATGCAGTGAAAGCCATAATGAATACACTGGTTCCCACCGCTGTCTTTAGTTCATAGCCAAGTACACTTGTGAGGATCAGAAGCATCATCATTCCGCCTCCTGCTCCCACGAATCCGCAGATAAATCCGATCATGCTTCCGCAGATAACCGATTGCACAAAACGCTTTTTAGGCGATACCGATGCCATGCTTTCCCTGGTAGTCATAACAGGCTTTGCAATAAATTTGATTCCGAGAAGCAGCGTCATTACCATGGAAAAGCTTCCCATGGTCCTGTTGGGTACGAGGCTTGCAACATAGCTTCCAAGCATAGTGACAAGAAGCACAGCTGCCATCATCACCAGACCGTTTTTGATATCCAGATTTTTATTCTTTCCATATGTATAAGCAGATACCGCACTGGCAAGCACGTCCGAGGCAAGGGCTATTCCCACCGCCTCATAAGCAGGCATATCGAGAAAGGTGATCAGCATGGGGGAAATCACCGCTGCCGCACTCATTCCCGCAAACCCGGTTCCAAGTCCTGCTCCCATACCTGCCAAAAAACAAACGATCAATTTTATCAATATATCCATATGATCCATCCCTTACATCAGACTCATTATTTTATGTATAAAAGATATCATACAACTTTTTTCTTTAAAATGTAGCAAAATTACCAAATTTTTATATTTTTTATAGAATATTTATAAATTGACTTTCCCTATAATATACTCTATCATTAAAAATGTAGTTTATTCTTATGAAGGGAGGATTATGCTATGGAAGGAAATTATGATGCAGCAGTTGCAGCTGTCGGAGCAGGTTTTTATGCAGTTTATATGATTATCATGTTGGCAATCTGTGTGCTCACCATCGTTGCAATGTGGAAGGTATTTGTAAAGGCAGGTAAACCCGGTTGGGCCAGCCTGATTCCCTTTTACAATACATACTGCCTGTACGATATCGCATGGGGCAACGGATGGTTGTTCTTATTGACATTTGTTCCCTGTGTCGGTGCAATTTTCGGAATCATCATGTTATTCAAGCTTGCAAAAGCATTCGGTCAGGGCACCGGATTCGGATTTGGCCTTTTATTCTTAAATACCATTTTCATTTTGATCCTGGGCTTTGGCAGCTCCGAATATGTCGGACCACAGTAATATCAGCAATCGAGTAGGAGGGGATTTTGATTAAATCCCCGACCTCTCACACCACCGTGCGTACGGTTCCGTACACGGCGGTTCAATCAACTTAACAAGTAACACACCTTTCGGTATAGTAATCTAACATTGAGACTAGTCCAAATG
>JAGAQU010000020.1 GCA_017622575.1 Lachnospiraceae bacterium | reverse complement strand
ATCAAATTTTACTTCTTTTCCGAGAGCGGTAAGCTTCATGTACAATGCATACTGAAACATCTGATTTCCAAGTCCCCCGGACATTCTAATAATATTCATATCTTTCATCCAGTCCCTTCAGGGTAGTTTCTTCCTGCATTCCTAAATCCCACGATGGGCCATAAAATCCTGGAACATCAGAATATACCAGATCTGAATGCGCCATTCCCCTTTTTCGGTGAAATCGTTCCAGATTTTTCTGACTACATCTGCATTTAAAATCCCCTGCTGCTCAATCGTCTTTTTGTCGAGCAGAGCCTCTGCCCATGCCCTTAAATCTCCCGTGAGGAGCCATTTCTCTATGGGAATGCTGAACCCTTTCTTGGGACGCTCCATCATTTCCCTGGGCACATAGCGGTAAAGCACATCCCGAAGAACCTTCTTGCCAACCTTTCCTTCCCTTAGGTAATCGATGGGAAGGGTCCATGCAAATTCCACCACATCCTTATCCAGCATGGGAACTCTTGTCTCCAGAGACACTGCCATGGCAGTTCTGTCCACCTTCACAAGGATATCGTCGGGATGATACATGAGCATGTCCATCAGCATGATATTGTGGTTGGTTTCCTTAAGGAACTTCGGATCGTATTCACTGTATTTGTAGCTGCAGTCTTTTGTATTAAGGCTGATCTTCTTCGTGAGCGGATCCGTCTCATAAGAAGAGATGTAAAGATCAGAAGGACCCTTTGCCTGAAGCAGCTTTCCCTTAATTCTGTAGATCGGTTTCTTTACAAGGGGGCTGTGAAGCACCAGTTCACTGCAGGGCTTTCTGATAAAGTAAGGCACTCCCTTCATCTTATTCCAGATCCGTTCCACGGAAGCATAGGAGGTGTAGCCGCAGAAAAGTTCATCCCCGCCGTCTCCGCTTAAGGATACCGTCACATGCTCTCTTGTCATTTTGCTGACAAGGTACGTAGGAATCTGGGAGGAATCCGCAAAGGGTTCTCCAAACATATGGGAGAGCTTTGGCACCACGGCCCTGGCATCTGCTTCGCTGATATAGAGCTCCGTGTGCTCTGTTCCGAGATGCTTTGCAATTTCCTTGGCATAGGTTGCTTCATTGTAGCCCTCTTCCTCCATACCGATGGTAAAGCTCTTGACCTTCCCATGGTTTAAGGACTGCATCAATGCCACAACGGTGCTGGAATCAATTCCCGCAGAGAGAAAGGCGCCTACCGGCACATCGGCCACCATCTGCTCGGAGATTGCCTCCTTCAGAAGCCGTTCCAGTTCATCGGCAGCTTCCTGCTCGCTTCCCGTAAAGAGATTTGCCTGTCCTTTTTTTGCCACATCCTTGATTGACCAGTACGGTTCAATGTTAATATCGTCCAAATTATTAAATGGCAATTTAATTTTTGCTATAGTTCCCGGTTCCAGTTTATAGATATTTTCATAGATGGAATAGGGGGCAGGAATGTATCCGTGAATAAAATATACATCCAGGATCTCCGTATTGATGGGATTATCGAACCCGTCCATCACGGTAAGACAGCCGATATCCGAGGCGAAAGCAAAGCTCTTTCCCACCATTCCATAGTAAAGAGGCTTTTCCCCGATTCGATCTCTTAAAAGGTATAGGCAGCTCTCCTTCTTATCATACAGCGCAATGGCAAACATTCCTTTACACATGGAAATTGCTTCCTTCACACCGTAAGCTTCAAATGCCTCAAGTAAAACCTCAGTATCGGAAGTCCCCCGGAAAGCGCTGACCTTTCCCTCGTCCATGAGTTTTTTTGCTATCTTCTTATAATTATAAATCTCGCCGTTATAGGCGATCACATACCTTCCGCTGTGGGAAGTCATGGGCTGTGCACCGTTTTCCGAAAGATCTACGATGGAAAGTCTTCTGTGGCCGAAAGCCACCTGGCCATCCTCGGAGATATAAGTACCTCCCGCATCAGGTCCTCTGTGAAACATCCGGTTTTTCATCTGTTCCATATTCTTTTTTCTGTCTCCATCAAAGTTGCAAAATCCGGCTATTCCGCACATGGGCTTCTACCTCCTGTTCCATATCGTTCGTTTTTTGTCTCAAGTCAGTGATCGCAAGAACTTTTCCCATTCTCCGTAAACAATTTCAGGTCTAAAAATATCAGCTGTTTTTGCTGCGTTCTTTCCAAGTTCTTCCATTTTTTGCAAGTCATTTAAGAGAATTTGCAAGTTCTCCTTCATTTTCTTCTCGTTCATAACCGGTGTCAAAATACCATTATAACCATTCTCAATCAAGTCCGCCGGACCACCGCAGGGACAGTCTGTTGCCACCACACAGAGCCCCATGATCATGGCCTCAATCAATGTGTTCGGCGTTCCTTCTGTGTTGGAAGGGAGAACAAAAATCGCAGATTTATAAATAACATCTGCTACGTTATCAATGCTTCCGGGCATCAGAATCCGGTCAGTAAGATTTAATTCCTTTATCAGATCAAGAAGGCAGGGGCGAAGTTCACCTTCTCCGTAGATGATCAGTCTGTACGCAGGGAATTCCTCTGTAATCTGTGCGAAGGCCCGGATCAGCATCTCATGATTCTTGTTAGCATCCACACGGCCTACAGCCACAATGGTTTTATCTCTCTCCCCTTCATATCTTTCCCGGAAAAAGGACTGACTGATTGGATTCTTAAGGATCACAGCTTTCTTTCTAACCTTGGCAGGAAAAAAGTCAAAGCATCGTCTGGTCTGCAAAATCACACCGTCAGCCCGGGCAAACAGATGCCTTGCCAGCCACTTAAGAAGTGGTGTGTAATACTCCTCCGAAGGCTCCGCCCTGACAGATACTGCTACCGGAATATTAAGAAAACGGCTGGTAAGGATTGCCATCATGTTATTCTTACCGATAAAGGATAGAATCACATCCGGCCTTTCTTTCTTCCAGATCTTTCGAAGCTTAAGGAAACGTCTTCCAAAATTCAAAAGACGGCTCTTTCCTGTTTCTTCCTCCGTAATATCCGAAATAATTCTATTTACTTTCCGATTCAGCGGATATTCGTTTTCTCTCTCATACTGGGTGACCATAGTCACACGGTACCCTTTCTCCACGAAGTAATCCGCCAGATTCACCAGTACTCTCTCGGCGCCTCCTTTTGTAAGGGCACCGATCAGCATGGCGATATGCATCTGCTTTTCCATATCACGCCTGCTCCAAATACTCATGATACCATTGCTGGAAGATAAAGAATGACCAGGAAAGCTTGGAATAGTTTGCTCCCGTGGCAGGTCCCGCATCTCCCGTGCGTATATAATCCTCTATCATGCCTGAGACAAAATCCGCATCAAAAATGCCCTGTCTGATCAGATAATCTCTGCTGCACATATCGGTGAGCTGCTCCTTCAAAGGACCTCTCAGCCATTTATCAAGGGGAACGCCAAAGCCAACCTTGGGCCTGTCGAGAAGCTCCCTGGGAATATAATCATAGGCAATATCCTTGAGGATACGCTTTTTGTTTCCTTTTTCATATTTCAGGTTGTGTGCCATGCGGAAAGAGTATTCCATCACATCTTTATCAAGGATCGGGCATCGTGCTTCCAGAGAATATTTCATGGACGCACGGTCCACCTTGCAGAGAATATCTCCCGGCAGATAAGTATCCATATCAAGGAGCATCCTTCTGATCTGCCAATTCTTTACGTCATAAGCGCTCTCCGTCTCATAATGACAGGGCAGTCCTTCCGAGCGCACCATTTTATTTGCTCTGACCACGTAATTTCCTGCACCGAACTGGGTTTTTGTCTCCTTATTTCTGTTGCCGGCAACCACCCTTACCCGGAAAGGCAGCTTATCCTCCAGTCCGATCTGCTTAAATCCCGGAAGGTTACATACGCCATGGGTGATGCCGCCAAGGAGATCCAGCAGCTGTGCCTGATGCACATTTTCGTAGATGTTGTAGCCGCAGAAGAACTCATCGCCGCCGTCTCCCGAAAGTGCAACCGTCACATATTCCCTTGCCAGCCGGGACACCAGCATGGTGGGTATCTGCGAGGAATCCGCAAAGGGCTCATCATAATACTTTGGAATGCTTTCCACCAGCTTGAACATTTCCTGTTCATCGATATAAAGCTCTGTATGATTGGTGCCAAGATGGTTTGCCACCTCCTTGGCAAATTTGGCTTCATTATAGCGTTCCTCATGAAAGCCGATGGAAAAGGTCTTCACCGGCTCGCTGCTGTGTTCCTGGGCGATCGCAGTCATCAGTGAGGAATCGTAGCCTCCGCTCAGGAATGCTCCCAACGGAACATCGGCGATCATACGTGAGGCCACAGACTTTTTCAGCAATTCTTTCAATTCTGTTTTTGCCTGGTCGTAATCAGTCACAGGATTTTGCTGCATTTTATGGTAAACGTCTTTAATATCCCAGTATTTTCGGACGGTAATTTCTCCGTAATGGTACTTGAGAATGCAGCCCGGCTCCAGTTTATAGACATTTTTAAAGATACTGTCAGGCGCATTGATATACTGCTGAAACAGGAATCTGGAAAGAACCTCCGTCCTGATCTCCTTTCGGAAGCCTTCTCTAGCAATCAGGGGCTTTAGCTCGGACCCAAAGATCAGATTACTGTCCTCTATTTCATAGTAAAGCGGCTTTTTGCCGATCCTGTCACGCACCAGATAGACATCATCGCTTTCTCTGTCGTAAAGGCAAATGGCAAACATGCCGTTAAAACGGTTCACGCAGTCGATTCCCCACTTGAGATATGCCGCAATGATCACTTCCGTATCACAGGTGGATACAAAGGGATAGTCCTTTAATTCCTCTTTGATTTCCTGAAAATTATAGATTTCTCCGTTGTACACCACGCTGACACGTCTGTCCCTGGAATGCATAGGCTGATGCCCTAAAGGTGACAGATCCAGAATGGAAAGCCTCCTCTGGGCAAGTCCGATGGTGTAACCGTCTTTCATAGGATAAATCTCTTCTCCGCTGTCATTGGGTCCACGGTGATACATGGTATCGTTCATTTTTTTCAGTTGTTCCGGTGTGATATTCTGTTTTGAAATAAATCCGCATATTCCGCACATCGCTGTCTTCTCCGTTTTTTGAGCCTGTCTTTCAGTTTCGGCTGATCAGATCATTATTTTTTACCGTAAGAGGCGATCACCGTCTCAATATATTCCTTCCACCTTGCCAGGATTGCTTCACTGCCAATCAGGTCACCGAGCTTTCGCGCTTCTCTTCCCAGTTTCTCGGCAAATTCTCTGTCCTCGATCAGACGGTTGATACTCTCTTCCAGCGCTTTTTCATCTCCTACCGGTATCAAAAGCCCATTCTTTTCGTGTTCGATCACGGTTCTCGGGCCACCGCAGGGACAATCCGTAGCTACCACAGGCATTCCAAGCACCATCGCCTCCAAAAGAGCATTCGGCATGCCTTCATAATCGGAGGAAAAAGCATACACAGCCGCCCTCGGAAGTTCCTTCTCCAGACTGTCACTTGGACCCATCAGCTCCATATAGTCTTCTGCATGATTTTCTTCGATGATCTTTAAAAGTTTTTCCCTGGTACCGTCAAAAGAATCCCCACCGTAAAGCTTCAATTTATAATCGGGATGCTTGTCATGCACCCTGATGAATGCCCGAAACAGCATTGCCTGATTCTTGAAATCTACCAGCCTGCCTGACGCTGCCACCGTCTTTTCTCTCAGGGCGGGGAGCTCGGCATTTACATATTTATCATTCACGGGATTTAAGATAATGGCAGATCTTTTCTGTAATCCCTTAGGGAAACATTCCATTTGTTCTTTTGTCTGAAATACACATCCTGCAGCTTTTGGATACAAAAGGGGAATCAACAATCTGTCTGCCGGGGAATTGTAATAGGATTTGGGATCCTGGCGCACCGCAGGCACAACAGGTACCTTCAATCCCATTCCTGCGATCAATGCCCGGTAATTGGGTCTTCTGGTAAAAGCGATCACCACATCCGGCTTTTCCTCCCTGATCAGATCTCTCAAATATCGGAAACGGAGAAAAATTTTGGCAAAGCGGTTCCTTCCTTCATCTTCAGGGCGAAGGCCCACATGGACTCTCCGCACTCTCGTATCCAGAGCAAATTCCACTTCTCCCTGCCACTCCGTCGCAGCGATCACTTCATAATCTTCTTTTACAAGTTGGTTTGCCAGGTTGGAAACCACTCTTTCGGCTCCGCCCTGTTCAAAACAGTTTAAGTGAAATAAAATCTTACGCATTCTTTTCCCCACGAAACAGCATTTCATTCCCGCTGATTAATCTGTTAATTGTAACACATTTTGTATCATACCACAAGCACGGCTTACAGGCTGAAAAGCTGTAGATTACCTGCACAAAAGGCTACAGATCTGCAAGCTTCAAAAATTGCTGCACATAACTTTCATAGGTAAATAAGGCTGCTCTCTTTGCTGCAGATTTCCGGTATTTTAAGAGTGCTTCCTCGTCCTCCATGAGCTCTGTCACCACATCGGCCATAACCTTTTCCTCCTCCGATAGGTGCTCAGGATCCAGATCTCTCTCCTTATCCATAACAGGAAGAAGGACTCCGTAATCTCCGTAGATCACGCATCTCTCTCCTGCATTCTTCAACTTTTCAAACTGCTCATCCAAAGAAGCAGTGTCACCGTTTTCCACAAGGATCTCCGCAGGTCCTGTCTTGCAGTTCACACAGACAGGGGCAAGGGAAAGACTCATGCCCTCCACCAGTGCGTTGGGGAATCCCTCATTGCAGGAAGTGAGCAGATACACCTCTCCCTTTTTCAAATACTTGTAAGGATGCTTCTGCATGCCGGCAAAATAAATTGCATCTGTTATTTTTAAGTCCTCAGAAAGCTTCTTATAGTGTGCAAAGCTACCTGCTCCCATCAGGATCAGACGACTCTCCGGAATTCTCTTATGAACCAGGGAAAAGACCTTGATCATATGCCAGAAGCCTTTCATATCGTCATCTCTCCCCATGGAAACCAGATAACGGAGCTTTCTTCCCTGCGCATCCGTCTCTCCAAAGGGCAGCTCAGGTTCCTCCTCATCCGCTTCTTTCCTGATGTTTTCCACGTCGTAGAGATTGTAGAGAACCGCCGTTTTATTAAATCCAAATTTATTTTTTAGTTCTTTTTCTATGTCCTTTGAGCAGCAGATCATCAGGTCTGCCAGCTTCACAAAAAGCCTGATCTTGCTCGTTTCTTCCACATCCGTGTAATTGCGAAGCCCCAGCCAGACCTTCTCCTTTCCCGTCTTTGAAAAGGCATTGACCAGATTGGCAGTGGGGCCAAAGCTGTAGGCAATGTCAGGCTGCATCTCCTTTTTGAGCTGCCGCACTTTGCGGGAGCGCCTTACAATGTTCAGAAGCTTCTTTATCTTTCCTTTCTTTACCCCCATATTGATGTCGATAATATGGAGACCTTCCACATCATAGGCGATATTGGCAGAATTAAAAATAACAATTGTTACGTCAAAATAAGGTTCCATGAGTCTGGCCGTTGTGATGCAGACTCTCTCAAATCCGCCCTGATGAAGCATAGGACTGATCAGCATTAATTTTTTCTTTTCCTTCATTGTAACTCTCTCCATTTACCGGTCTCATAAAAATCCGTCATGAGCATAGCCTGACCTTTCACATCAAAGCCCGCCTGTGTCATTTCCTCTACATGGCTCCTTCTCTCATAGTCCCTTGTGGCCTCGATATACGCTGCCCACTTCTCCGGATCTTCGGCAATACTCATGGTATGTGCCAGGTCTGTCACAGCCACTTCTTCGCAGATAGTATCTGACATAAGGCACTGAAGTCCACAGCTTTGCGCCTCCACAACGGTGCCCGGAAGTCCCTCGTATCTGGAAGGATAGACAAAATAATCCATGGCCTGATAGTAGTCGTACACATTGCTGTGATTGCCAAGAAAAAATACCTTATCCTCTATCCCAAACTCCTTTGCAAGCGCCCTGCAGCCTTCCATGCCGCCGCCCTCGCCTAAGAGGATCAGCACATAGTCATCCCTTTTCCGGCAAAGCTTTGCAAATACCTGCAGAAGGTACTCATGATTTTTTGCATAGTGGAATCTTCCCACATGACCGATCACATATTTGTCTGTCAGCCTTAAGCTTTCCCGCATTTCCCTTCTTTTTTTCTCGTCGTAGGAGAAGGCTCTGCAGTCGATGGCATTGGGGATAAAGATGGTTTTCCCCTGCTCCACGGCTTTTTCTCCAAAGACAGAGATTCCGGCTTTTTTCGAGCAGGTAAAGAGATAATCTGCCTTCCTCCAGAGATTCCTTCTCATCCACCTGGTCAGCTTTCCTTTGAGTCCTTTATCCACACCGGCGCTTCTGGCATGGGCAATGGTTATGGATATTCCGGCCTTTTTGGCTATGGGAAGGTAAATCGCGGCGGAACTGGTCATATGTCCCTGTACCATTCTAAACTCGTGGTGCTCCCGGAAGAATTCCCGGAAAGCTCTCCGGTAGGAAAAATAATTATAGATACGAAAACGGGGAACACGGAATATCCGTCCTCCCAGTTTCTCAATTTCCTTATCAAAAAATCCCTCTTTCTCTGTGTGGACAACAAAGTCAAACTGCACTTTTTTTCTGTCCATATGCCGGTACAGATCCATGATGCGGCTCTCTGCGCCGCCCAGATCGGTTGTTCCAAGCACATGTAAAATCCGGATCGTTTCTGCCATATACTCATCCTCTCAGCTTCACTAAAAGATATTTCACCTTTGCCATCATATACTCAAGGAGATGTCCCGGGACCGTTCGCTTTACCGGTTCCTGCTTCAAATACTCCCCATAGGAGATCCATTCCACTCCGGATCTGTCAAAATAGCTTTCGTAGTTTTTCAGTTCCTCTTCCTTCACAGTCCCTGCATGTACCACCATGGTAGAATACCCGGTCTTCTTTTGCAGTGTTCTGCTAAGCTGATAGGAGATCGGATAAAAGGTAAGCCCCTGCCAGCTGTAGGGTCTGCTTCCGAAGCCGTCCGTCACTTTGGTAAAGCCGGTTTCCTTCAGAGCCCGCAAAGTATTTTTGTCATAAGAGTGGGCGGGTGCCATAAAGAGATCCGTGTATATTCCGTTTTTTTCAAGGATCGCTTTCCCCTCCGCCAGCATTTCTTTCTGTTTTTCGTAAGGGACTCCGGCAAACTCGGAGAAATTGTTTAAGGGAAAAGTCCCGCCTTTCCCGGTGGTATAGATATGATGACAGCCGTGAAGGGCGATGCTAAAGCCTTCCTCTTTCAGCTGCCTCACATAGGCCCAGAAATCCTCCGGTGCGCCTTCCAAAGTGCCTTTCAGGTTCTCATCCCGGTTGTCCGGCACGATCCCTATAAGCGGTTTCACCTGATACTTGTCCAGAAGCGCCTTAAACGCAAGAAAGCGCTGCCAGTCCATATCAGGTGTAATATCATCCAGTCGTACTGCTATTTTCATAAAAGCCTCATCTTTTATAAGTTTTCTTTATACCAGTCAATAGCAAGGTTGATTCCCTTTGCAAAATCATACTCGGGATCATAGCCGAGGAGCTGCCTTGCCTTACTGATGTCAGCGTTGGAATCTCTGATATCGCCCTTGCGGTCCGGTCCGAAATTGGGTTCCACCTGCTTGCCCAGGGCATTGCAGAGATCGTGGTAGACATCGATCAGGTATTCTCTTCCACCTGCACCAATATTGAAGGCTTCTCCTGCTGCCTCGGAAGGTGCAAGACAGGCTTTCAAGTTTGCCTCGATCACGTTGTCAATATAGGTAAAGTCTCTGGACTGTCTGCCGTCACCGTTGATGGTGGGAACCTCACCGTCCATCAGCTGTTTGATAAACTTGGGAATCACGGCTGCATACATGCCGTTGGGATCCTGGCGTCTTCCAAAAACATTGAAATAACGCATGCCGTAGGTATCAAGGTCATAAAGTACTTTGTAAAGTCTTCCGTACTCCTCATCCACTCTCTTTGTGAGGGCATAAGGGGAAAGCAGCTTGCCTTCCTGTCCTTCCTTCTTGGGAAGCACCGGGTGGTCTCCGTACACGGAGGAGCTGGAAGCATAGACAAACTTCTTCACACCATTTTGTCTGGAAGCCTCCATCATGTTTAAGGTTCCTCTGATGTTGATCTCCTCATAGAGAAGGGGCATCTCGATGCTCCTCGGAACACTGCCCCAGGCCGCCTGATTTAATACGTAAGTGACACCCTTTGTCGCCTCAAGACAGGTGTCCAGATCTCTGATGTCTCCCTTGATAAAGGTAAACTTCGGATTTGTGGTGAAGGGTTCAATATTCTCATATTTCCCGGTAGACAAATTGTCAAGACACCTCACCGTGTATCCCATGGTAAGGATCGCCTCGCAGAGATTGGAACCGATAAATCCTGCCCCGCCTGTCACAAGAAAGACAGCATTATCGTCAAACTTTAATTCTTTATAACCCATTTTCTGTTAACTCCTTTATATGCTCTGTCAGCTTTCTCCTGCTGCCTACAATCTCCAGTAGATATAATCCTCTGTCAGATATTCCTTTCTGTCAAACAGTCCCTTAATGTCCAGAAATACCTTTTTACTGTGATTCGGATCAAAGAAGGCGCTGATCTTCTCTTTATCAAGACTTAAGAATTCCTTGTGTGCCACTGCAACGATCACAGCATCCATGTTTTTCACAGCATCCATGGTGTCAAAGGTGATGCCGTAAAGGCGTTTTGCCTCATCCGCATCTGCCGCAGGATCCACCACAATGGGTGTGATGCCGTATTCACCAAGCTCCTTGTAAATATCGATGACCTTGGTGTTTCTGGTGTCGGGACAGTTCTCCTTAAAGGTAAAGCCAAGGATGGCAACCTTCGCGCCCTTTACGGGAATATCAGCCTTGATCAGGTTCTTTACCATGGACTCTGCCACATACTTGCCCATATCGTCATTGATGCGGCGTCCTGAGAGAATGATCTGGGAGTGATAGCCAAGCTCCTCCGCCTTGTAGGTCAGGTAGTAAGGGTCAACACCGATGCAGTGGCCGCCCACAAGGCCCGGCTGGAACTTCAGGAAGTTCCACTTGGTTCCTGCCGCCTCCAGTACGGATTTGGTATCGATACCCATCTTGTTAAAGATGATGGACAATTCGTTCATAAATGCAATGTTGATGTCTCTCTGGCTGTTCTCAATAACCTTGGCAGCTTCTGCCACCTTAATGGAGTCTGCACGGTAAACGCCGGCTTCCACCACAAGCTCATAAACCTTTGCAACAGTATCCAAAGTCTCCTCATCCATACCGGATACGATCTTGGTGATGGTCTCCAATCTGTGTACCTTGTCACCGGGGTTGATTCGTTCCGGAGAGTAGCCGATCTTAAAGTCCACACCGCACTTAAGGCCTGACTCCTTCTCAAGGATGGGAACACAGATGTCCTCCGTCACACCGGGATAAACGGTGGATTCAAATACCACCACAGAGCCCTTGGTCAGGTTCTGTCCCAGAATTCTGCTGGCACCCTCCACCGGCGTCAGATCCGGTGTGTGATCGTCATTGACGGGAGTCGGTACCGCAACAATATGGAATTTTGCCTCCTTCAATTTGGAAGGGTCTGCCGTGAAATCCACCTTTGTGTTTTTAATCACATCATTGCCCACCTCGTTGGTAGGATCAATACCGCTTTTGTAAAGCTCGATCTTCTTTTCGTTTAAGTCAAAGCCTACCACCTTGATCTTTCTGGCAAAGGCCACTGCAATGGGCATACCCACATAGCCAAGTCCCACGAGGGAAAGTTTTTCTTCTCCGCTGACAAGTTTTTCATAAAGATTCATTGTGTTATCCTTCTTTCCTGTTTCCTACTGTTTCTATCTCTTCCATATAGGCATCGGCCACCTTTTCACGGTCAAATTCCCGCTCCATCTTCTGCCTGGCCTTCTGCCCCATCACTGCCCGCTCTTCCCTTGAAAGCTTCAGGAATTTTTTGAGTGCCCGGATCAGGTCCTCACTGCTTTTGGGTTCACACGAAAAGCCTGTGACACCTTCCTCAAAGATTTCCTTACAGCCGCTGATATTTGTGGCGATCACCGGCCGTCCTGTGGCGGAAGCCTCCATCAGCACGTTGCTCATTCCCTCATGGTAAGTGGGAAGCACCAGCGCGGAAGCATTCTTAATATATCCATGCACATCAGGGTCAAAGCCAAGCTGTTTGATGTATCCTTCTTTCTCATAAGTATCCAGCCTGTCCTGATAGTCCTCATCTGGATAGCCAAGAAGCGCAAACTCAGTGTCATCATCATGCAGCTGTTTCGCTGCCTCCAATAATTCTTCGATGCCCTTTTCCCGCATCATCCTGCCCACATATAAGAATCGCACCTGATCATCCTCAGGATATTGTTCAAAGCAATGCCGCTTTAAATTGACACCGGAACCGCTGACCAGTTTTGATTTTTTGCCCCGGATGTGATACTTTTCAAAAATTTCCCGGTTCTCCCGGTTCTGGAAAAAGATGCATTCTGCTTTCTTTAACCCCAAGCGGTACATGGTGGTGATCATCTTAAGGAATATCCCCTGCTTCTGAAAGGTACTGCCAAGTCCCGTCACCGTTGCGATGTAGGGAATCCTCATCATGCGGCAGCAAAAACCGCCGTAGATGTTGGGTTTGATGGTGTAAGTCAGGGTCAGATCCGGTTTTTCTTCCTTCAGAAGCCTTCTGTAAGCAAGCAACAGCTTAAAGTCCTCTGCCGGATTGACGCCCCTTCTGTTGATGGGCGTATGGACTACCTTACATCCTTCCTCGGCCAGTTCCTTTGTCCGCACTTCATCCGGAAGGCTTACCGTCACCTCATATTTTAAAAGAAGCCTTTGTACCAGTTCATTTCGGAAGTCATAAAGACCGCCGGAGGAATTGGCCAGTATCAATACTTTCTTCATAATCAGCCTTCTACAATATCTTCTTCCTTTATGTTCACGATGGCGATCTCATTATATTTCATCATGCAGATTCCCTCCTCATAATCACCGATCCTGACGGGATTTTCTTTGCCGGAAAGGTTTCGAAGAACCTGCGTCATCATGTCAACGCCGCTCTCATAGGCATGGGGATAACCGCCGCCGAAGCGGGGATTGACTTCCGAAATATAATAGGTGCCGTTTATCTTAAATATATCAATATCTATCATACCACAAAATCCGCATTTTTCCACGAATTTTTGAATCATTTCAAAAAGCGCGTCATCCTTCACGGACACAGATTTGTCTGTCTCTCCGGCGCGCATTTTTATTTTCTTTTTCACAAAAACGGAAGTACACCTGCCTGAGATCATGTCAATATACACATCGGCGCCGTACTCCTGTCCGTTCATAAATTCCTGTATCATCAGATTGTCATACAGATCAAACAAAACTTCGATCTCTTTGTCGGAAGCAACTTTGTTGATATTGATGCTGGCGCTTCCCTTTACCGGCTTCACAAACACGGGGTAAGAGATCTCACCCTTATGGAGGACCTCAAAAAAGCTTTCCTTGTCCACAAAGCATTTGCCCGTAGGAATCTTCATTTCCGAAAGAAGCTGATACATTCTGTATTTGTCAAAGCAGGTCTCCACAAGGTCATAGGGAGAGATGATCGGTGTGGTGCCGACTGCAAGGAATTTATCTTTTTCCTTTGCAAGGAGACTTAATTCCGGATCGATCAGGGAAAACACACCGTCAATCTTCTCTTTTTTACAGATGTCCAGAATCAGGTCAAGATATCCCGGTGCTGTGATCCTGGGTACCAAATAAAACTTGTCTGCATCATACACTGCAGGTGCCAGATTGGAGCAGTCGGTTGCAATGACCTTGCCCTCATCACCCGCAGCTTTCTTAAAATACTGCACGATCTTGTTTCTGGTTCCTGCACTTAAAATCAAAATATTCATTCTTTGCTGCCCTGTTCCTTCCTGTAAATATCAAAATCCACCGTGGTCTGCTCTGCTCCGGAAAGCACACCGGAACGGTTCAGAACTTTTCCTATGGTCATACAGAGTATTTTTAAGTCCAGAAGAAAACTTATGTTGTTCACATATTCAAGATCATAGGCAAACCGCTGTTCCCATCCGATGGCATTACGCCCATTGACCTGCGCAAGACCCGTAAGCCCGGGCAGCACATCATGGCGATGACTTTCCTCCTCTGTATAGTAGGGAAGATATTTCACCAGAAGGGGACGCGGCCCTATCAGGCTCATATCTCCTTTCAGTATGGTAAAAAGTTCGGGCAGTTCATCAAGACTGGTGGCTCGCAGCATCCTGCCAAACTTTGTAAGCCTCACCTCATCCGGCAAAAGCTCCCCCTTTTCATCCCTCTCATCCGTCATCGACCGGAACTTATACAGCTTAAATATTTTTCCGTTCTTTCCCGGTCTCTCCTGGGTAAACAGCGCCGGCTTCCCTAATTTCACCCGTACTAATATCCATACGATCAAGTACACCGGTGACAACATGATAATCCCACACAATGAAATCAGTATATCAAGCAATCTCTTAATATATTTTTTATACATAATTCTGTAAACCTTCCGTTGTAGCCATGCGCATTCTCATCCATTCCGGACGATTTAGGGCACGGCGGAGATGAGACTCATAAAAACGTGGAAGCCCTTGCTGAACACGTTTTTAATCTCTGAGGCTCATCGGAGCGTATCGTGCACATGAGTCCGTGATGGATGAGGATGCGCATGATACATTTGACGGTTTCCTACCAATTTATTTATTAAAGCATCTTCTTACAGTAGAAATGATTAACTTCATATCATCCTCTGTATTCTTGATATCACTGGGAAGGCATAAGCCTCTGTTAAAGATATCTGCGGCTATGCTATTATTCGTACCATCAGCGGTTATGAAATCGTATTTCTCAAATACCGGTTGAAGGTGCATAGGCTTCCAGATGGGTCTGGATTCGATATTCTCTGCTGCCAGGGCATCCATCACCATGTCAGGGGTTACGCTGCAGCCTTCCTTAATTAGGGCGCAGGAAAGCCAGCAGTTGGCATCTCCCTCAGGATTTAAAGGATTCATGGAAAGCTCCGGAATATCCGCAAAAGCCTCCTTGTACTGCTGATAGATCTTCTTTTTCAGCGCCTTGTGCTCCTCTAAGTGAAGCAGCTGTCCTCTTCCGATTCCTGCGGTGATATTACTCATGCGGTAGTTGTAACCGATCTGAGAGTGCTGATAATATCTTGCAGGATCTCTTGCCTGGGTTGCCAGAAAGGTGGCCTGCTTCGTGATCTCCTCGTCATCGGAAACCAGCATGCCGCCTCCCGATGTGGTGATGATCTTGTTACCGTTGAAGGAATAGATTCCGATCTTTCCGAAGGTTCCCGTATGCTTTCCCTTGTAAGTACTGCTTAAGGATTCTGCCGCATCCTCCACAAGGGGCACATTGTGCTCTCTGCAGATTTCCATAATTTCCGAAAGCTTCGCCGGTGTTCCGTAGAGATGAACCACAACGACTGCCTTGGGATCCGGATATTTTTCAAAAGCTCTCTTTAAGGCTTCCGGTGACATATTCCAGGTATCCGGCTCGGAATCAATAAATACAGGGGTTGCCTTCTCATAAACGATAGGATTGCAGGTGGCGCTGAAGGTAAGGCTGGGTGCAAACACCACATCTCCTTCCCCCACACCCAGAATGCGAAGCGCAAGGTGGATCGCCGCTGTTCCCGCACTCAAGGCAGAAGCATGGGCTGCTCCCGTATAAGCCGCCATCTCCTTTTCAAAGGCATTTACGTTGGGACCAAGAGGGGCCACCCAATTGGTGTCAAAGGCCTCCTTGATAAATTTCTGTTCCTCACCGTGCATGGTGGGACAGGAAAGATAAATCCGTTTCTTTTCCATCAATCCGCACTTCCTTTCTTTTCTCCATCTTCCTGATAGTGATAAGTAGGCACGATTTCCCTGATCAGAGATCTGATATCGGCGCTTTCGTTCTTGGAAGCTTCTTTCAGATTTTTCAGCTGAATGAAAAACTGATCTTCATCGATTTCAATGGGCTTTCCAATGTGGATCAGCTTGTTGGCAGTTTCCTTCATGCCCTCCTCCGCCATCAGAAGCTCCTCATATAATTTTTCCCCGGGACGAAGGCCTGTAAACTCAATTTTGATATCTTCATCCACGCGATAGCCGGAGAGCCGGATCAGATTCTTTGCCAGATCCAGAATCTTGACCGGTTTTCCCATATCGAGGACAAAGATCTCTCCGCCCTTCGCATAGGCGCCTGCCTGAAGCACCAGAGAAACCGCCTCCGGGATGGTCATAAAATATCGGATGATATCGGGATGGGTAACGGTGACCGGCCCTCCCGCCATGATCTGCTTTTTAAATAAAGGAATGACACTGCCGTTGCTTCCCAGCACGTTGCCGAAACGGACGGCAACAAATTCCGTGTCATAATGCTTGTTAAAGGTCTGAATGATCATCTCACAGATCCGTTTGCTGGCTCCCATGATGTTGGTGGGATTCACCGCTTTGTCCGTGGAGATCATCACAAAACGCTTTGTTCCGTTGGTCGCTGCCGCAAAAGCGGTCTTCCAGGTACCGAATACATTGTTTTTCACGGCCTCATTGGGACTTGTTTCCATCAATGGCACATGTTTGTGGGCCGCTGCGTGATAAACAATATCCGGTTTATAATGTTCGAAGATCCAGTTGATCCTGTTGGTATTTCGTACAGAGGCAATGAGCACCACCAGATTTAATTCCGGGTGGCTTGTGAGTAACTCCTGCTGAATATCATAGGCACTGTTTTCATAGATATCCACAATGATCAACTGAGCCGGCTTGTGGTTTGCAATCTGACGGCAGAGTTCGCTTCCGATGGAGCCGCCTCCTCCCGTGACCAGCACCTTTTTGCCCTGTACATAGGAGAGGATGGAATCCAGGTCTACCTCAATGGGGTCTCTTCCGAGGAGATCCTCCACCTCCACATCGCGGAGCTTGCTGACACTGACTTCCCCGTTTACCAGCTGATACATGCCGGGCAGGGAACGGAGCTTACAGTTGGTCTCTTTACAGATATCCAGGATCTCTGACATCTGCTTGCGGGATATGGAAGGCATCGCCACGATGATCTCGTCGATATCATAGATGTCTGCACATTCAATGATCTTGTCTCTTCCGCCTACTACCTTGATGCCCTGGATAAATCTTCCCCATTTCCCCTTGTCATCATCGATGATGCAGCGGATCACCATAGTGGAAAAATTGCTGTTCACGATCTCTTTGATGATCACGTTGGCAGCCTCTCCGGCACCGATCACCATCACAGAGATTCCATTGTTCTTGTTCTGCTGCTTATGCTTTAAGCTTCTGAAAAACCGGTAGGAAAACCGGCTCACGAAAATAAAGCTGATGAGCAGAAATACATACAGAAAATAATAGCTGGAGGGCACAGCCTGCTCGCCATTCACCCTGAAGAACTGGATGCCGATGCTGTAGCAGAGCGCCGAAATACTGCTCGCCACAACAAGATTCTGAAGTTCTGTCTCCCCTGCGAAAGCCCACAGGCTGTGGTACATCTTAAAGCAGTACAGGATCGCCAGTGTCAACAGGATGTTGAGAGGCAAAAACCGGTTGATGGGATCCATAAAATGATCCGGGATGGCTGAGATCTCAAAGCTGTAACGCATCAGAAGCGCCAGATAGCTGGCAGCGATCACACTGATGATATCATAAACGATCAGGCAGGTCCTTCTGTATAATAATTTTACATTAAATATTTTTTTTTCTTTCTTTGTTTCCTTATTCATGGTCTGACCTTTATTTCTCACTTTGAAACAGCAGCGGTGTGATCACCAGCATCAGCAGAAATCCGCAGGGGTTGCTTAAGTGATAGATCCACTCAACCATTCCCGCCACTGCAATTGCCACTGTTACGACTGCCGGAAGTGAGGCATAAGCTATTGTTTCTTTCTTTTTATGATAATACAGACAGGAAGTCACGAAAGTCACAAATCCCCACAGCACAAACAGAATCCCCACAAAAATGCCATGGTCATATGCCACCTGGAGATAAATGTTATGCGCATGGGTAGCGATCTCCCCATTTTGAAGGAGTGCGCCCATCTCCTCATGTCCTGTCATATTCATCTGTTCTATATAGGAACGGAAAATGTCAATTCTTCCGTTGGTGTAATCTTCTTTCTGAGAATCCTGTATCAGTTCTTCTTCCGGATCAAGAGCCTCCGGTTCATAGTACAGCGAAGCAATCAGTTCCTCTTCTTCTGTAATCTTCTCCTGTTCTATTTGCGCAATATTGTGGGTTCTTCTGTACTCTTCCTGTTCTCCATACACGTCAAAGGTTCCTTCCGGGATACTGAATATCTTTTCGCAGAAGACATCAATAAAGCGCCCGACGCGCATGAAATTTTTGGAATCCAGATTCCGCCCACGCATCACATCATCGGGACAATACATGGAATACTCAATCTCATAAAGGTAAGGTTCACTGACAAGGGCCGGCACATTGCGCTGCAAGGTAAAAGTCACCGGCAAAGTTACAAGCACCGCCAGGATCATAAGACCCACATTTTTGCAGAGATTGAGCAGCCTCACTCTGCCTTTTCCTGCCGCCATAATAATCAGGGCAAAAAGGGCGGTAATGAAAACCGCAAGGTATGCCGTTCTTGCCATGGTAAAAATCATATAGGAAGACACGACGCCAAAGAAAACCATTTCTTTCCAGATGTCCTTCCATTTTCTGCTCTTTACAAGCTTCGCAAGCAGCATGACAATGGCCACACATTCCACCATCGTCAGGTAAGAAGCCGTTATGGTCACTGTATGAAAAATATGAGTATATCTTGCATTTCTGAAAGTCACATAAGGTCTGTGCAACAGGCAGTACCCGGTTGCCAGAACAAACTGGAATACAACGCCCCTCACAATATTGGCAAGCATTCTTTCTTTATGCTCCCACATGCCGTAATTCAGGTAGAATAAGGTAAAGGAAACCACCATTGCCACCGTCCACCATCTGCCGTTGCGGAAAATGATGATCAGGGCAAAGAACAGGGCAAGTAAACCGGTGTAAAAATACGCCGGGCGTGAAAGCTTCTTTCTGAAAAGTCCGATCAGGGTGCGAATGATAATAAGCCCCAGCAAGATTCCGATCCAGACTGTATATTTCAGGACCTGTCTGTTCAGATCATCCATCTCTTCTGTCAAATGAGTTTGATAATAATGATAGCCATAGATGCCTGCTCCAGCGAGGTATACCAGGTTAATCACATTGACAATCTCTTTCCACTGAAACATGGCAATGACCGCAAGAGCAAACCAGATCATCTCCTTGCGCTCCGCCACCGCATGGTGGATATCGTATAAGCCGCTCATATACTCACAGCAGGCAGCAATCGCTCCCGCTATGCAGACCGACTGGAAAATATCGCCCACATGACTTTTTATATATTCTGCGGTCAGGACGCTGTCCTGTCCTTCCCTGTCATGATTGATGCCGTAGAACAAAATCCCGGAGAGCAGAAGCACACTGATTGCAAACACTGTATTATCGAGGAGATAGCTTCCGCAGGCTCCCATAAAGACCGCTATAAGGCAGCCAATGGTAAGTACCGCCACAAGAGGATTTAAGGTATATTTCACCGCTCTCTCCGCGGTGATCAGTTTATCTTCCTTTTTCTTATAAAAGAGACGCACTGCAAAAAGGAGCATCGCTGCCACCCCGAGAATGGTAAGACCGTAAAGCAATACCTTTGTCTTTCGAAGAGGGACTCCGTAATGATAATCTGCCACAAGGCTCGCGCCGTCCACGGAGGACTCACTGTAATACATGGTCCCCAGATAAGGCATGTCTGTCAGCGGAACGGTTTCAATTCCCACAGAGATCGCAGAATCCTTTCCCTGCAGGATCACGTAGTACATCTTGTTCACTTCCATATCGATATCGATCATGGCCTCCTGATAGCCCGGAAGCTGATCTCTGTCTATGGTCACTTCCTCTTCACAGACCTGCTGCTGTTTTTCATCCAGAATGCGGACATAAAAGCTGTCACCTACACCGGCATCATCCAGATAGATCCCGATACTGTCCATATGATCATACTGGGCCACAATGGTCTGTAAGAGGGTATGTTCTTCATCGATCCTATCCGACATGGTGTAGCTCACAGGCTGTATGGACGTGGTCACGGTCTCCTTAAAAATGCGGAGCGGCCACAGTGATACCAGCAAAATAGCTGCTACTATCAGGATGACTGCCTGTATCGCTTTACTTTTATAAACTATTTTTTTCATCTTTTCATCCTTTATCATTCCCAAAGCGGTCGTTAACCATGGGTAGTATAGCACAGATGCCGTTAATTATCAAACGCAGGGTTTTCTGCGCACGCAGGGCGTAAATCGCCGCTTTTCAGATCCCACAAAAGCACAGGGAGCAGCACCCACAAAAATACCACATACCGCACCAGATAAGTAGGCCCCAGGATCACGGTAAGCCAGGTGAGCAATGCGATCAGGTAGGGAACTGCCTTTTTCTCCTGTCCGCTGTAGCAAAAATAGGAAAGGAAAAACAAGATCACCCAGAACAGTGCCCCCGGCGAAAACAGCCATCTGATCACAGGAATCTTCTGAATCGTGGGATCCAGGGAAAGCCATCTGTAAAACGCATCAAGAGCAGGGAAAAAGCTGTGTCTTTCTCCGGGCTGTTCCACCTCATATCCAAAGTAGGAACTGTCTCCATAAGTAAAGGTAAACACCGTATTTCCGCGGTAAACATCGATCACGGTATCCGGATACCAGAATCCGTAGGAGGTCATAAACCAGGCATTGAGATAGGCAAATGGATGTTTCATTCCTATCTGTACCCATAGTTTGAGATATTTTCCCGGATCTTCTTCATAAGCCTCGTTGTCAAAGGCAATCTTCACAGGATCCGACACCTTCGGTGTATAGTGGGAAAGCGCCTCTTCCGGCAGGATCTCAAACAGGGTATTTTTTTCTTCCTCCGAAAGGCTGTCCCCTTCCATGGCATACACTCTTGCCATCTGCTGGATGGGCACCGTGAGCATTTCCCGGCTTCCCGCATCCTGTGCCTGAAGTGCAAATGCAAGTCCTTTGTTAAGAATAAGGTACGCGGCCAGAATTCCTGCAAAAACAAGAACTGTTTTTTTCAGATAACCGGTAAGTCCCATCATTTTATGCAAACCAAGAAAAAGAAAGGCAAAAACAAGAAAGGCATAAAATCCGTTGTGCCGGAAAAGCATCATGAGTAACGCGGACCCTGCGAACAAAAGGACATATTTTTTCTCTTTGAAAAACCCCTCCGGGTCTTTCACAAGCTTTCTGATCATCAGCACCAGGAGAAACAGCATTCCCGTAAAGAGTCCGTCCTTGGCAGAACAAAGCACAAACATGACGATGGTGGGAAAAAGTCCAAGGTAAAGTGTCATCAGAATTCCTTTTCTTTTTCCCATGCCCTCTTTCCTGAGGTGACAGATACCGTATGCAAAGATGCAGGACAATGCCATCATCTGAAACAGAGTATAACAGGCGATCCCAAGGTTATAGGAACCGCTTACTTTATGAACCAGCTGGATGATACCCCCAAGCATCAGCACATGCGCAAGGGGATGATGGGTGGAGAAGCTTCTGGTCACCACCTGCATCAGCTCATCCTGGGCATCATACACAAAAAATCCCGGATATACTGCCAGAAATGCGGGCAGATAACATAGGAAAAGTATGAGTGATGTGAGCAGGAAGGTTTTTCCCGTCACTTCTGCCGCTTTTTTCTCTCTTTCCACATCCGCTTTCAAAAGCAGATTCCACACAAACCGGGTCAGAAAGGTACCTCCTGCGGTAAGGAGCAGCACGCAGATCCAGAGACCGAAATGGGTAAAAGGAACGCTTCCGTCCCTGTCAAGGCATCTGCCAAAGGTCATACAAAGAGCAAAGACAAGAGAAAAGAGGATCGGCAAAAACCACTTGCCTCGATATGCAGTTGTACCGCATTTTTTCTTTTCTTCCATCCTACTTTTCTTTGGTTTCCTCTTTCCCGTTTCCTACGATTTCTCTGATCACATACTGGGGAGAATTGTTCATGGAGACATACATTCTTCCCATATACTCTCCCACAAGCCCCAGCATCAGCATGAGCATACCACCCATAAACACGATCACCGACATCAGTGCACTGAATCCGATGACCAGATCCGGCGGCTGAATAAAAATTTTCTTGATAATGGTATAAATGCCGTAAGCAAAGCCGCACAGCGCACAGATGGTTCCCGTCACTGTGGCAACCCTTAAGGGTTTTACGCTGAAGGCAGTAAAGCCGTTAAACCAGAGTCCCAGAAGCTTTTTTAAGGTGTAGCCTGACTCTCCGGCCTGTCTGTCTCTGTGGTCGATCTCCACATTCACAATATTTTTGGTGGTGCGCAGCACCAGCCCGATCACATAGGGATAGGCGTATTCATAACGGATCATCTCATCCACCACAAACCGCTTAGCGGCAAAGTAGCTGGAAACGTAGAGATCCTTCGGTTTTCCCAGCATGATTCTCGTCATCACTTCGTTCACATGACTTCCGAAATTACGGAACCCGGAATGATGCTTGTGGTTGTATTTCGCATAGACCACATCGGCACCCTCCTCAATCCCTGCAAGGAGTCTGCCCACCTCGCAGGCGGGTGTCTGCCCGTCATCGTCAAGGCACACCACCACATCACCCTTTACATAGTGAAAGCCTGCCATAAGTGCCGCATGCTGTCCGAAGTTCCTTGCAAGATTGATTCCCGTGATGTTATCATTTTCCCTGCACAGTCCGGTGATCACACAGAAGGTGTCATCCGGCGAGGAATCATTCACCAGTACGATCTCGTATTCATAATTTTTCAGTGTCTTCATGGTATCCTTGATTTCCTGAATCACGCCCGGCAGTGTCTGCGAGGAACGATAGCAGGGAATCACAAAACTGATCATCTGCATTAGGAATCCACCAGTCCTTTCTATTCTTTCTCCGGATTGATGACAGCCATCAGGATCACATCCCGATATCCGTCCTCCAGATACACATCATCCTTTAAATAGGCTTCCTGTACAAAGCCCGCATTTTCATAGCTCTTTTTTGCCCTGTCATTTCCGGCAAGCACGCGGAGCATGAGTTTGTGAAGCTTCCGTTCCTCAAAAGCATACCGGATCATGAGCTTTGCCGCCTCTGTTCCGTACCCCTTGGAGAGGGCTTCTCTCTCCCCGATAAAAATACCGTATTCCGCCTTATGGTGAGTCTCATCGATATCCCTCAAATAGACGCTGCCCACCGGTTTGTTCTCACTGGTACAGATGATAAACTGCACCACTTTTCCGGTCTTTACCATGGTTTCCACCCAGTTAAGGTGACCTTCCCTGGTAAATGGTTTCTGATAGATGAAATTTTTCCTCACAAAATCCTCATTGCGCCACTTCACGATCAGGTCCGTATCCTCCCCGGTCATGGGACGCAGATAGATGTTCTTACCTTCCAGTATCATGTTCTTCCTTTTCTGACACATGCGTCATAAATTTCTTTTTCGTTTTATTGTGCGGTGACAGAATAGATCTCAAAGCTGTCATCTACCGTGTCCACAAGGGTTAGGGAAATGGGGTCGCCGTGGTCTTCGTAATACTCAGAAAGCCAGCCGGTATCCGCCCCTTTTTCCTGCACATAATAGACATCGCTTCTGTCTGTCAGCGCCTCCTCCATATTTTCAATACCAAAGGCTGAAAGTTTTTTTCTCCAGAGAGGACTCTTACATGCCCAGCCTCCCATGATATCATAGTTGGCCAGAGAGTTGTCCACATTCACAAACATTTTTTCCGTATAAGCTACGGAAGAATACACATCGATAAAATAAAAGCTGCCCTTTTGTTCCCGCAAATAACGGTAGAGCGCATCATAGCGCACATTGTTTTCCGATTTTGTCTCCACATCTCTGTCCGTGAGGGCGATGGAGGATGGCAGGATAACCACCCCAAGCAGAAGATACAAAACGCCAAGCAACGCCGGAAGCTTCGAAAGCAGATCCTGCCTCTGTTCCGAAAGTTCTCTGCACTGCAAAAGCAAGAGAGCAGCCAGAATACTGAGCTCCATCAGATACATGGAGTGGCTGATCCTCACAGGCACTCTGTCCCGCATGATCAGCCAGAGCCAAAGCACCGTTCTCACCGCTCCGAGAAACCCCAGCTTCCAGAAGATCCGGAAAAACCGGATACCCGGCTTTTCCCCCGGAATCGACATGGCTGTCAGAAACACCGCCAGATAAGAAAACAAAATCACCAGGTTCCATGGATAATCGCTTTCATTGTGGGAAGGTCCATAGAGAGTCCTTCTCACATAATTTCCAAGCGCATTCTGAAGTCTCTCCGTAAAGGGCATCTCCTCGCTTCGACACCGGGAAGCGTACCTGGCGATCTCGCCAAGCAGTTCTTCGTCGATCTCCTCATCCAGTCCGAAATTGTAATTGTCTAAAAGCGCTCTCTCACTTTCCGTAAGTCCCACACTCTCATAGAAGGCCTGATGCTCTTCATAGTCCGGAAGGACCTGAAAATCATAAAGCTCCGTTCTGTTGTCGAAATATTCCGTAAAGGTGCGCCACCCAACGCTTCCGTAAGCAATCCTGTGACTCACCTGTCCGATAACGATACCAAGTAAAATAGCACCGATCACCGTCAGATATTTGATAAAGTTCTCTTTTATAAAGATCTTCTTTTCACATCCCCACTTGATCACGCCCGCCGCACAGATCAGGGGAAGCACAAGGAGCAGCATCTCGGAGCGGATCAGATATGCCAAAAATACCAGCAAAACCGTTCCGACATTTTTCTTAAGAAACTCCTTTACAGGAAGGGTAATATCCGTTGTCAGAAACAGAAATGCCGCTGCACTTGCAAGCAGGGTGCAGGTTACCGTATACTGTGCCGATACCAGATGATCCAGAAACAATGCGATAATCAGCACGCCTTCCGCCAAAAGCAGCATCAGCTTTCCGGTCCACTTACGGCAGAAGGAAAGACTTCTGTGCACGACAAGAAACAGACTTCCGTAATGACAGACACATAAAAATATTCCATACCAGGGGAGTCCCCTGATGATCCGGTAAAAAACGCTGATAAACGCACTTACAAGCCAGAGCATCTGAATGTTGTGTCCCTCCGGCGTTCCGGTATAGACACCGGCTAAAATATCCTTCATCAGCACATCATCATTTAAGTCAAAATAATAATCATATCTGACTGCGGTAAAGACTAAGACTACCAGGATCAGCAGAAGTGCTCCTATGAAGTTTTCCCGTTTTTTTAAATATGCCTTAAATGCCATAGAATTCCTTTACTTTTCCTGCAATATAATCCACCTCGGACTCCTTCAGCTGATAGAACATGGGAAGACGCAGGAGTCTCTCGCTCTCTTTCGTAGTGTATTTGTCCTCCCCATGGAAACGGCCGAATTTGATGCCTGCAGGGGCCGTATGCAGCGGAATATAGTGGAAAACGGTAAGCACATCGTTCTTTTTCATAAAATCGATGAGTGCGCTTCTCTCCTCCATGTCCTTTGTCTTGATATAGAACATGTGACCATTGTGCACACACTCCTTCGGCACATAGGGAAGCTCTATTTTGCCGGCCTCCGCAAGAGGACTGAGCAGCCGGTAATACTGATTCCATCTGTCAAGTCTCACCTGATTGATCTCCTCTGCCATCTCAAACTGGGTATATAGGTAAGCGGCATTCATGTCACTGGGAAGATAGGAGGAGCCGAAATTCTGCCAGCGGTACTTGTCCACCTGTCCGCGGAAGTACTTACTTCTGTCGGTACCCTTTTCCCTGAGGATCTCTGCTGCCTCAATATAGCTCTCATCACGAATAAGGAGCGCGCCGCCCTCACCCATACTGTAATTCTTAGTCTCGTGGAAGCTCAAAGCGCCGAACTCTCCGAAGGTTCCCAATGGTTTTCCTTTGTAGGTGCTCATGATGCCCTGGGCATCATCCTCCACCACCTTAAGACCGTGTCTTTTCGCAATGTCCATGATCTTGTCCATCTCGCAGCCCACGCCGGCATAGTGCACCGGAGCGATCACCTTCGTCTTTTCCGTGATGGCATCCTCGATCAGATTCTCGTCGATATTCATGGTGTCGGGACGGATGTCCACAAACACGATCTTTGCTCCCCGCAACACAAAGGCATCTGCCGTGGAGACAAAGGTGTAGGAGGGCATGATCACTTCATCCCCCTCTTTGATATCACAAAGGAGTGCCGCCATCTCAAGGGCGTGGGTACAGGAGGTGGTAAGGAGACATTTTGCCGCCCCTGTCTGTTTTTCCAGAAACGCGTTGCACTTTTTGGTAAATTCCCCATCACCGCAGATGTGCATGCTCTCCACTGCTTTTTTCACATTTTCCATTTCTTTTCCGGTATAAGGCGGTACATTGAAACGAATCATCTTTTCCTCCATTCTAAAGCGCCCCGCTTTGGACGCCCTTTGCCTGCAGCATTTTATTCATAAACAACGTAGGCTTCATTTGCAAAAGCCTGACTGTATTCATTTTCCTTCATAAAGGCTGTGATCAGAGAAAGCTTCTCATCTTTCCCATCGGAAAGATGATCTTCCTCACAGGAAGTACTCAGGATAACAAGAGGTTTGCTCTCCCCTTTTTCCCGGATGTTTACCGTCAGCTCTTTCAGATCCTGATCAAGCCTGTCAAGACTGTTGGTATCCAGGTCCGGCCAGCTCGTAAAAATAGCGGAAGCCCTGTCAAGATAATAGGAAAGTCCCGGAATGTTTCCGTACAGGATCAGTTCTTTCCCTTCGTATTCGGATGCATTTTCTATGAGAAAACTGCTGAGTTCACTTAAGGTCTCCCCGTTTAAGTCAGTGGTGTGCATACCCTCAAGCACCGCATTTTCCGAAATTCTGCTGGTCCGCTTCTGTCCGTCCTCCCCGTCCAGAAATACATAAAAGCATCCAAGTCCGATGCTCTGAACAAAGAAAGCCAGCACCATGGCAGACATCATGGCTTTTGCCGGGAAAAAGGGCACCTTTCCCGTGCTGTCCACATATTCTCTTCCCCATCTGGCAAACTTGTAAACCATCCAGAAGGTAACCGGCGCAGTAAAGAACAGATTGTTCAGTGCAGGCCAGACATAATTGTTGCTGCCAAGCGGCGTAATAAGGATCATGACAAGGGAAATGCTGCCGATCAGCATCCACTCATCATCGATCATCTTGGTTCCCAACATCCAGATATTGATGGCAATGGACAGGATCAAAAAGATCACGCCCCATTGAAGTCCCGACTCCTTCTGATAATAACGGAAATTGTACATGCCCCATTTGTAGAGCACAAAAAACAGGAAGCCGATGCAAAGACAATACACCACCCTGCGAAGCAGCCGGAATTTCTCCTTTTTTATCATAAAGAAAGGGATGCCCGGCAAAATACACAGAAGCATATAGAGCATCCATTTAAAGCCTTTTCCGTAAGCCGACAAAATGGAGAGCAGCATCTCGCTCAGGGTATAATCGGAAGCGCTTCCCGACATGCCAAACAAACCGCTTATCATTTCTCCGTACGCTCCGAATCCGTAAAGCAAACTCATCACAAGGAACATGACAGCCTGGGCAGCCAGAAAGCCCGCCACGCAAAGCCCGGTCTCTTTTGCAATATTCTCAAATGATTTTTTCTTTCTTGCCCCGTAATACCAGAGTGTCACGATCAGCAGTGTCTCCAGAATATTGGGCACTCTGACCGACACATTAAGACCAAGGCAGACGCCTGCGATAACCAGCCAGACGGGCCTGCTGCCTGCAAGTCCCCGAAACAGAAAGACCGCTCCCAGCAAAAAGAAAAAATAGGTCATATAGTTATATAAAATAACGGTGGGACACCAGCAAAAACCGATGGCTGCCATCTCTCCAAGGAAAGCAACCCATGCGGGCATCTTGGTCTTAAAAAAGCGATATCCGAACAGTGCCATGATACTGACAAGAAGAGAGGTGTAACATTTCATGCCGATCATGGTTGTGCCAAAGGGGAGCTTTGTCAGAAGAAAGCCTGCCACATTGGAAAGGAAGGTGGCCATCACCCACACGCCCTCCGT
>JAGAQU010000019.1 GCA_017622575.1 Lachnospiraceae bacterium | reverse complement strand
CAGAGATTTGCTTACAGCTTCCTTCAGATTCCACCTCACGATGGACACCCTTGCTGTTCGGCTATACACTTCCCACTATCCGGGCGTGTTCGGGACTTACACCCGTTAGAGCGCGCCCATGGCGCGCAAACAAACAAAAGCGCCTCACTTTCGTGGGCGCTCAAGATTATCTATTCCGTTTTACCGCTCAGATAATCACCAATGTGCTCTACTGCCTCTTTTTCATCACTGCCCTCAGCGACAATAGTAACAGTTTCTCCCTGGCTTAATGCCATGCTCATCATTCCCATAATGCTCTTAGCATTTATTTTCTTCCCCTCTGCAACAAGATGAATGCTGCTTTCGTGTCTGCTTGCAATCTGTACCAGCATCGCAATCGGTCTTGCGTCAAAATCTTCCGCCATTTTGATCTCGATAGACTTTTCGGTCATAATATCTCCTCCTTTAGATCCGAATTTTGTCGGCAATTTCACTCAATTTTCGTAATCTATGGTTCACACCGGATTTACCTACCGGTGGATCTAAATAACCGCCCAATTCCTGAAGGGAGCTCTCCGGATGTGTCAATCTCACAAGAGCCATTTCCCTGAGATTATCCGGAAGACCTGAAAGCCCGACATGCTTTTGAATAAGCCGGATATCTTCTATCTGCTTACTCGCGGCATTCACTGTTTTCGCAATATTGGCAGTTTCACAGTTCACCTGTCTGTTAATCGAGTTGCGCATTTCCTTCTCTATCCTTAGATTTTCAAGATTCATCAAGGATAAATGCGCTCCCATTACATTAAGCAGATCAACAATGCCTGATCCTTCCTTCAGATACACAACATAGTATTTTTTACGTCTTACTACTTTAGCCTCGATATCAAAGCTATGTATGGCTGCCTGAATCTGCTTTGCCTGTGACTCATATTCACACACAAATTCCAGATGATACCCCTTCTTTGGATCACTCATAGAGCCGACACACAAAAAAGCTCCTCGCAGATAAGCACGTTTACAACAGCTGTTCTTAATAAGGAGAGGACTCACGCCCTCACAAAGCTGCCGCACCTGTTTGTCCCCCTCAAGCACCTTAACTGCCTGAAGTACCTTCTCAGTACCAGTATTTATAATAAAGGTTTTTTTCCATAATGTAAAGTACTTTCTGGCAACCGACTCATTTTCCGAATGCAGCACAATCCGATACTCTCCGTCTTCCTCCTGACAAATTCTGCATCCAAAATGAATAATCGCTGAAAGTTCCGCTAATTGGCAGTGTCTGGAACCCGGAATTACTTTTTCCAGTTCCTCTTTAACCCCGATTGAAAATGACATACTTTTCTTATCCTTATATCCAATGCTTTAAATGCCTTGTCCCACATCTCTGTGCGCAATTTTAAGCCCGTAGTTTCCCTTATTCTTCAATCGGCTGTACAGTCTGTTTGCCAGCGTAACGCTTCTGTGCTTGCCACCGGTACAGCCAATTCCGATCACAAGCTGATACTTTCCTTCCTTTACATAATTGGGAATCAGGAAGGAAAGCATATCACAAAGCTTATCGATAAAGGTTTCCGCCTCCGGAAAGCTCATCACATAATCCTGTACTTCTTTGTCGTTTCCCGTCTTATATTTCAGCTCATCAATATAAAAAGGGTTTGGCAGAAAACGAACATCAAACACAAGATCCGCATCTGCCGGTATACCATGCTTAAATCCAAACGAAAGAATGGTGATCATAAGACTGTTATACTCTTCATTCTTTACAAAGATACGATCTATTTCTTCTTTTAATTCTCTGGTAAGAAGCTTTGAGGTATCGATAACATAATCCGCTTTGCTGCGGATATCCTGAAGGATCTTTCTCTCCTTCAAAATACCGTCCTCCACCCTTCCGTCCGGAGAGAGCGGATGCATTCTCCTTGTTTCCTTATATCTTTTCAAAAGGACCTGATCGCTTGCCTCCATAAACAGGATCTCAAAACTGTATCCGTTTTCCTTCAGCTTTTCTAACACCTTCTGTGCATCTTCAAAGGGCTGATCCGCGCGTACATCAAGGCCAAGCGCAACCTTACCGACCTCACTGTTTGGCATGGCAATAAGTTCTACAAATTTTTCGATCAGAGGTACCGGAAGATTGTCCACGCAATAAAATCCTACATCTTCAAGCATTCTGAGCGCCGTACTTTTACCGCCGCCGCTCATTCCTGTCACAATTACAAACCGCATGACGCCCTCCTTAAAAATCTCCCAGATAAATAATTTCCCGTTCCAGAGAAACTCCGAATTTATTCTTTACTTTCTCCTGTACTTCCGCTATCACATCCGCCACGTCCGTCGCAGACGCTTTTCCCGTATTGACCACAAACCCGCAGTGCTTTTCAGATACTTTGGCACCGCCCACGGAAAATCCCCGGAGTCCCGTATCCATGATCAGTTTCCCCGCAAAGTATCCCTCAGGTCTTTTAAAAGTGCTTCCCGCAGAAGGGAATTCGAGAGGCTGTTTTTCTCTTCGTTTTGCATTCAGCTCATCCATCTTTCTCCTGATTTCTTCCCTGTTTCCTTCCTTCAGTTTCAGTGTTACCTCAAGCACGGTAAAATGACGGTTTTTAATAATACTGGTCCGATATCCGAATTCCATTGTATCGTTGTCAAGCGTAAGGATCTCGCCATCATTTGAAAGAACCCTTACACTTTCCACGATCTGCTTCATTTCACCGTCATATGCGCCGGCATTCATGACTACACCACCGCCAACGGTTCCCGGAATCCCGGAAGCAAACTCAAAACCCGTAAGTCCATGCTCATATGCGCACTTGGCCGCGCTCGAAAGCAGGGCACCGCTTTGCAACTTCATACGGTCTTCTTCAACAGTAATCCGGCTGAATTTATCACCGATATGGAGAATCACTCCCTCATAGCCATGATCACTCACCAGAAGATTGCTGCCATTTCCAAGTACAAAATAATCTATACCGACCTGTTCCAAGTACGGAATCAGTCCGGCCAGCTGCTCCTCACTGCTGATCCTGATAAAACAGGAAGCATCTCCTCCGATTCGAAAGGTAGTATGCTTACACATGGGCTCCGCCTTCAGAATATCTTCCTTCGGCACGAATTTTTCTATCAATTCATATACTGCTGCGCTTAATTCCTGCACCTTTACACCTGCTATTTCCTGTTATTTATTTTCCACTGCATCCAGTACCAGCTTTGCTGCTCCATAAATTCCCGCATCGTTTCCAAGAGTTGCCAGAGAAAATTTTACCTGTCTGCTGCCATGGAAAACGTTCTTTTCGTAATGAGGTCTGATAAAGTCGATCAGTATTTCTCCCGCTTTGGACACACCGCCACCGATAACAATCGCTTCCGGATTCACAACACAGGCAATGGATGCAAGACCATCGCCAAGATACTTGCCGAATTTCTCTGCCACCTCCACAGCAAGAGGATCCCTTTCCTTCACGGCATCAAACACAGTCTTGGCAGACACCTCGCCGCCTCTTAACACACTATCCTTATCACTTGATGCAAGAAGCTGGTTCGCCAGTCTTGTAATGCCGGTTGCGGAGGAATATTGCTCCAGGCATCCCTTATTGCCACAGCCGCAGATTTCCTCTTCTTCATCATTTACATGGATATGACCGATCTCACCGCCTGCACCGGTAGCGCCGGTAAGCATCTTGCCGTCAATGATAATACCACCGCCGACTCCTGTTCCCAGTGTCACAACGACAAGGTCTCTGTAACCCTGTCCGCCGCCCATCCACATTTCTCCAAGAGCTGCCACATTGGCATCATTGCCTGCCATAACAGGCATATTTAAAAGATCTTCCAGTGTATCCTTGATACTGAAGGTTCCCCATCCGAGATTGACAGCACGATGAACGATACCTTTGCCGTCAACAGGTCCCGGTGCGCCTACACCGACGCCTGCCACAAAATCCTTATCAATCTGTTTCATTTTTTCCCTGATGCTGTCAGCAATATCAGGAAGAATTTTTTCACCGCCGTTCTCTGTTCTTGTGGGAATTTCCCATTTGTCAAGAACATTTCCTTCCACATCAAACAGACCAAGCTTTACGGTAGTTCCTCCGATATCTACCCCGAAAACATATTTTTTCATTTACATATACTCCCTTTTCTATTTTTATTTTTTAAATCTTTAATTATTCCTCAATTTTTATTTCTGTTGCAATTAATCATCATCCTCATCGGATCTGCCTCTTGCAAGGGATTCCTGCACACGTCTGTAAAGCTCCTGTGCTGCATTGTAGCCCATCTTTTTCTGACGATGATTGATAGCTGCGGATTCACAGATAATTGCAAGATTACGTCCCGGGCGAATGGGTATGTTATGGCACACAACCTTATTCCCCAGATATTCCGTATATTCTTCTTCCAGCCCCAGTCTGTCGTATTCCTTCTCCTTGTCCCAGTCTTCCAGACGGATTACCAGATCGATATTCTGGGTATCCTTAACACTGGACACACCAAACAAAGTTTTCACATCGATAATACCGATACCGCGAAGTTCGATAAAATGCTTGGTGATATCAGGTGCGGAACCCACCAGAGTATCATCACTTACCTTGCGAATCTCAACCGCGTCATCCGTCACGAGACGATGGCCTCTCTTAATCAGTTCAAGAGCTGCTTCCGATTTACCGATACCGCTTTCCCCTGTGATCAAAACGCCTTCGCCATAAACATCCACCAGTACGCCATGCACGGAAATACAGGGAGCCAGCTTTACGTTCAGCCATCTGATAATCTCTGCCATAAATGCGGAGGTTGACTTCTTGGTCATAAGAAGCGGAACCTTGTGCTCGATGGCCGTCTTTAAAAACAATTCATCAGGCTGAAGTTCACGGCAGAATACAATAGCAGGAATCTCGCTGGAAAGAAGCCTTGTATAAATTTCTCTCTTTCTTGCCTCAGGAAGTCCCTCAATATAAGAATATTCCACAAAACCGATTACCTGTAATCTTGTTGCCTCAAAGTGCTCAAAATAACCTGCCAGCTGCAGCGCCGGTCTGTTGATATCCGGCTGGGTTATCTTGATTTTGGAGATATCCAGCTCCGGTGTCAGATTTTCAAGTTTCATCTTTTCGATAATGCTTTCCAGTTTTACGCTTGACATGTCCCTGCTCCTTTTCAATCAGTGCTTAATAATATATAAGTTTACCACATTAAAGTTTCAATCTCAATATCATTGCGTGTGGAAAAAACGGTAGATATCCTCCGCAATATTGGCAGGAATCTCATCCAGCGAAGAGAGCGTTTCCACATCTGCATTTTTGATTTCCTCTATGGATTTAAAATGATGCATCAGTGCCTTTCTCCTTGCGGGACCTACACCCGGAATTTCATCCAGCACGGACTTTACCTGGGATTTGCTGCGCAACGATCTGTGATATTCAATGGCAAATCTGTGCGCCTCATCCTGAATACGGGTGATCAGCTTAAATCCTTCGCTATCCCTGTCAATAGGAATCTCTTCATTATGAAAATAAAGTCCTCTGGTACGATGATTGTCATCCTTTACCATTCCACAGACCGGTATGTCAATATGCAGCTCCTCAAGAACAGAAAGGGCAATATTTACCTGTCCCCGTCCACCGTCCATCATAATCAGATCAGGAAACTTGGTAAAGCTTCCAAGCTCGTTGTCAAAATCCTTCTCTTCAAGCTCCTTCTGCTCCTCCATGCCGTGAACAAACCGCCTTGTAAGCACCTCCCGCATGCAGGCATAATCGTCAGGTCCTGATACCGTCTTAATCCGAAATTTTCTGTAATCACTGCGCTTAGGCTTGCCCTTCTCATAAACCACCATAGAGCCTACATTGGCAAAGCCGCTGATATTCGAAATGTCATAAGCTTCCATACGATTCACATTTTCAAGTCCAAGAAGCCTTCCGATTTCTCTGGCTGCTCCGATTGTACGTCCCTCTTCTCTTCTGATTCTCTCCTTATCCTGACTAAGGACAAGCTGGGCATTTTTTGCCGCAAGCTCCACCAGTTTTTCCTTGGTACCGATTTTAGGAACCTTAATATATACTCTTGCTCCCTTTCGCTTCGTGAGCCACTGCTCCAGTATCTCCGTATCCTCAATCTCCTCCTGTAACATCAGCTCCCTTGGAATAAATGGTGTACCTGCATAAAACTGTTTTACGAAATCAAGTAATATCTGTGCGGGAGGTGTTTCCGACACATGTGTCATATAAAAATGTTCCCGACCCATGAGCTTACCATCCCTGACAAAAAATACCTGTACCACCGCATCTGTGCCATCACAGGCAAGAGCAATCACATCCTTGTCCTCGCCTCCGCTTCCCGTAATCTTCTGCTTCTGCGCCACCTGCTTCACACTGTTAAAAAGATCACGATACCGGATAGCCTCTTCAAATTTCAGGTTTTCGGATGCCTCCTGCATTTTCTGTTCCAGTTCTTTTAAAATTTCCTGATAATTTCCATTCAGGAAATCCAGTGCTTTCTTCACATTCTCCCGATATACATCCTCCGGTATGTTTCCCTGGCAGGGTGCCATGCACTGCCCGATATGATAATTCAGGCAGGCTCTGTCACTGCCGCAGTCCTTAGGCAGATTCTTATTGCAGGTGCGGAGCTGATAAAGCTTGTTGATCAGTTCAATGGTATCCTTCACCGCTGCCGCACTGGTGTAGGGGCCGAAATATTTGGAATGATCCTTTTTCATCATTCGAGAAAAAAGCACTCTTGGGTATGCTTCCCCCACCGTCACTTTAATATAGGGATAAGTCTTATCATCCTTCAGCATCGTATTATACTTGGGACGATGTTCCTTGATCAGATTATTTTCCAGAACGAGCGCTTCCAGTTCAGAATCCGTCACGATATATTCAAACCGGCGAATCAGGGTAACCATTTTGTCGATCTGAGGACCTCTTCCGATATTTTTTCGGAAATAAGACCTGACACGATTGTGCAGATTAATAGCCTTTCCCACATAAATAATGGTGTCCGCTTCATCATGCATGATATAGACACCGGGACATTTCGGGAGTTTCTTCAATTCTTCCTGAATGTCAAACATAATTTTCCTCTCTTCATCAAACGCCGACCCGCTTTGCGGAACGGCTTATCAGGCAAAAAAGAATTCTTATACTATTTGATTATAGCATAAGAATTCTTTTTTGTGTTAATCGGGATGCGTTCCCGAAAAAAGTCCTCTTGGTCTGTCATCGTCCTCATCAGCAGAGACTTCTTTCTCTGCCGGCTTGTCAGATAAGGGTTCCGGTTCCGGCTCTGTCTCTGAAGGCAAGGATTCCGACGCATTTTCAATTGCCGGCTCTTCAAGCTTTTTGTCAGGTTCCTCCTGGTCCGTTTCTTCCGGTTCCGGGATTCCCTTTTCCTGACGGTAGATCTTCATGAATTCTTTACCACTGATCGTCTCTTTCTCAATCAGATGGGCTGCCAGTTTATCCATCAGCTCCCGATTGCCGGAAAGCATTTCCTTTGCTTCCTCATAACAGGTTTTCAAGAGTTCCATAACCTCTGTGTCCACATCGGCCGCTGTCCTGTCTGAGCAGGTCAGTTTTGCACCGCCGCCTAAATATTCGCTCTCCACCGTGGCAAGTCCCATTAATCCAAACCGTTTGCTCATACCGAATCTGGTGATCATATTGCTTGCAATGTTGGTAGCCTGTTCAATATCATTGGCTGCACCGGTAGTTACATTGCCGAACACAATCTCCTCTGCTGCACGACCACCGAGTAAACTGACCAGTCTGTCATGGAGTTCTGCTTCTGTCTGCAGATATTTTTCTTCCTCAGGTACATGCATGACATATCCCAGCGCACCCATAGTCCTTGGAACAATGGTAATCTTCTGTACCGGCTCGGAATTTTTCTGGAGTGCACTGATCAGTGCATGACCCACCTCGTGATAGGAGACGATCTTTCTCTCCTCCTGACTCATGATACGGTCCTTCTTTTCCTTTCCTACCAGCACCTGTTCCACTGCTTCAAAGAGATCCTTCTGGTTCACATATTCTCTGCCATGCTGGACCGCATTGATGGCTGCTTCGTTGATCATATTGGCAAGATCCGCACCAACCGCACCGCTTGTGGCAAGCGCAATCGCATCAAGGTCTACACTGTCATCCAGATGCACATTTTTGGCATGTACCTTTAAAATGGCCACACGCCCTTTCAAATCTGGCTTATCTACAATAATTCTTCTGTCGAAACGCCCCGGACGAAGCAGCGCTTTATCCAGAATTTCCGGACGGTTGGTAGCACCGAGCACCAAAATACCCTTGGAGGTGTCAAAACCATCCATCTCGGACAGAAGCTGATTGAGGGTCTGTTCTCTCTCCTCATTGCCGCCACCATATTTGCTGTCACGGCTTCGGCCGATAGCATCTATTTCATCAATAAATATAATGCAGGGAGCATTCTTGGTAGCTTCCTTAAATAAATCTCTCACACGGGAAGCACCCACACCCACATATAATTCTATAAAATCGGAACCTGACAGGGAGAAGAAGGGGACTTTTGCCTCTCCGGCCACTGCCTTGGCAAGCAGCGTCTTACCGGTACCGGGAGGTCCAACAAGGAGCGCTCCTTTGGGAAGCTTGGCACCGATCTTGGCATACTTCCCGGGATTATGAAGGAAGTCCACTACTTCCTGTAAGGATTCCTTCGCCTCATCCTCACCGGCCACATCCTGAAAGGTAATTCCCGTTTCTTTCTGTACATAAACCTTGGCTGTACTTTTTCCCACTCCCATAGGGCCTCCACCCTTTGACATCTTGCGGAACAGGAAGCTTAAAAGTACCCACATCAGCAAAATAGGCACAACATAAGTCAGCAGGAAGCTGATAATCACACTGGAGCTGTCTGCCACTTCTCCTTTCACGGGCACATTATATTGAAGGAGCCTCTGGGTTAAAGTGTCATCATCCTCTATTTTTCCGGTGTAGTAAGTCACCGTGGAAGGACTGCCGTACAGATAAAGCATGGTCTGGGGTTTCTCTTCTTCCTTGGGTTTAATATTGACTCTGTCTGAACTGATTTCTACAGACTCAACCTTCCCATCCTCCAGCATCTGAATAAATTCATTGTAGCTGATCTCCTTTTCTGTTTCACCGGACATCATCTTCATAAAACTGCTCATCATAAGCAGTGTGACAAGCGCCGCTATCAGAAACAGAATCATGCTTTGTTTTTTTGGATCCTTGCCGTTATTGCCGGAACCATTTCCGTTACCATTACCATTGTTGCCGCCGGAACTGTTGTTTCCGTTTCCGGATCCCGGATCAAATTGGTTTAAATTGTTGTTTTCACTCATCTAGTTACTTTTTCCTTTTATAATTGGTTCGCTGGTAAGATCAACCCCCAGCTTTTTAAATGTTTTAATATCTACATCGGAAAGCATCACCGAGGTGTGCACCTGACAACCGCGCAGTTTCGGAAGCTGCTCCAGCGCTTTTTTCGCATTCGGATCGGTGAGAGCCGAAATGGACAGTGCAATCAGCACCTCGTCCGTATGAAGACGGGGATTCTTTCCTCCTAAATATTTCGTTTTTAATTCCTGAATGGGCTCAATTGCTTCCGGGGAGATCAGATGGGTATCATGATCCACATTTCCAAGATACTTCAGGCAGTTCAGCAAAAGTGCTGCCGATGCCCCCAGAAGATCTGTTGTCTTGGAAGTAATGATGGTACCGTCATTCAATTCGATGGCAGCTGTTGGAACTCCAAGCTCCTGTGCTCTCTTCTTTGCTGCTACCGTTACCTTTCTGTCATCCGTGGTAATCTTTGCCTGCTTCATCAGAAGCTCTATCTTATAGACATCATTTTCCTTGGCTTTTCCCTTGATCACATCATTCATCGCCGTATAGTAACGACGAATGATTTCCATATAGGAAGCTTCCTTACATGCCTCATCATCTATGATACAGTTTCCTGCCATATTGACACCCATGTCAGTAGGTGATTTGTAAGGATTTTCCCCGTAAATGCCTTCAAAAATCGCATTGAGTACCGGAAAAATTTCGATATCACGGTTGTAGTTGACAGTCGTCTCACCGTAAGCTTCCAAATGGAAGGGATCGATCATATTCACGTCATTTAGATCTGCCGTAGCAGCCTCATAAGCGAGATTAACCGGATGCTTCAGCGGAATATTCCAGATTGGAAAGGTCTCATACTTAGCATAGCCCGCCTTGATTCCTCTCTTGTTATCATGGTAAAGCTGTGACAGACAGGTCGCCATCTTTCCGCTCCCCGGTCCGGGCGCCGTCACTACCACAAGAGGTCTTGTCGTTTCAATATATTCATTCTTGCCATAACCCTCATCACTGACGATCAGCGGAATATTGGATGGATAGCCCTCTATTGCATAATGAAGATATACCTTCACATTTTTCTTTTCCAGTCTCTCCTTAAAAGCAGCAGCTCTTACCTGACCGGCATAATGTGTCAGTACCACACTTCCCACATAGAGTCCGCGGCTTTCAAATTCCCTCATAAGTCTCTGTACATCTTCATCATAGGTAATTCCAAGATCGCCACGTATCTTATTCTTTTCAATATCTGCCGCATTTATTACAATAACGATCTCTGCCCTGTCGGACAGCTTCATCAGCATGCGGAGCTTACTGTCCGGTTCAAAGCCCGGCAGCACTCTGGACGCATGATAATCGTCAAACAGCTTGCCTCCGAATTCAAGATATAGTTTATCCCCGAATTTGCTGATTCTCTCCTCAATATGCTCTGACTGCATCTTCAGGTATTTCTCATTGTCAAATCCCACTCTCATAACTTAACCTGTTTTCCCTTTATTCTTTTTTATTTCGTATATACACATTTCCCTTGTTACTATATCTCGTTTATTGTAGCACATGTCTTTTAATTATTCCATAAAAAAGGAATTAACAAATATCAATTTTTTCTAAAGAAATAAGTATTGACAGTGAAAACAAGCGGTGCTAGAATTTTTTTATTAAAGCAAAGGTGCTGTGAACAGGGTTCATAGCGCTTTTTTTATTTATTAAAATACACTAAACTAAGGAGTAAGTATGGGAGTAAAATATGTATTTGTAACCGGCGGCGTTGTTTCAGGCTTAGGCAAGGGAATTACAGCCGCTTCTTTAGGTAGATTGTTGAAAGCCCGGGGCTACAAGGTCACCATGCAGAAGTTTGACCCTTATATCAATATCGATCCCGGCACCATGAACCCTATCCAGCACGGCGAGGTTTTTGTCACCGAGGACGGAACGGAAACCGATCTTGATCTGGGACATTATGAGCGTTTCATTGATGAAAATCTGGATAAGAATTCCAACGTCACCACAGGAAAGGTCTACTGGTCTGTTCTGCAAAAGGAACGCCGCGGCGACTATGGTGGAGGCACTGTACAGGTCATTCCTCACATCACCAACGAGATCAAGAGCCGCTTCTATCGTAACTTTACGGATGAAGATACCAGAATCGCTATCATTGAAGTAGGCGGCACTGTAGGTGATATCGAAAGTCAGCCTTTTCTGGAATCCATTCGCCAGTTCCAGCATGAAGTGGGAAAAGAGAACGCTATTTTGATCCATGTCACATTGATTCCCTATTTAAAGGCTTCCCAGGAAATGAAAACAAAGCCTACTCAGGCCAGCGTAAAAGAACTTCAGGGAATGGGAATCCAGCCGGATATTATTGTATGCAGAAGCGAACATCCCTTAGACCAGGGAATCAAAGATAAGATTGCTTTATTCTGCAATGTACCAAACAATCACGTATTGCAGAATCTGGACGTGGAATATTTATATGAAGCACCTCTCGCCATGGAAAATGAGCATTTGGCCCAGGTTGCCTGCGAATGCTTAAACCTCAAATGTCCGGAACCAGACCTGACAGACTGGAAAGCGATGGTGGAGGCACTCCGTACCCCCATTCATGATGTGACCATTGCCATTGTCGGCAAATATGTGCAGCTTCATGATGCCTATATCAGTGTGGTGGAAGCTCTCAAACACGGCGGTATTTCCAATCGCACCACTGTCCACATCAAGTGGATTGATTCCGAAACTGTTACGGATGAAAATGTGGACGACCTTCTTTCCGATGTGAACGGCATTCTTGTTCCCGGCGGCTTCGGTCCCAGAGGCATTGACGGCAAGATCAAAGCCATCACTTATGCGAGAACTCACAAGATTCCTTTCCTCGGCCTGTGCCTTGGTATGCAACTTGCCATTGTAGAATATGCCAGAAATGTGGCAGGCTTTAACGATGCACACAGCATTGAACTGGATCCTTCCACCACCCATCCTGTCATTGCCTTGATGCCTGACCAGAACGGTGTGGAGGATATCGGCGGTACCTTAAGACTGGGTTCCTACCCCTGTGTTCTCGATAAGTCTTCCAAGGCCTACGAGCTGTACGGGGAAGAGACCATTCATGAGCGCCACAGACACCGCTATGAGGTGAATAACGATTACCGCGCTTCCCTGATGGAGCACGGCATGAAGCTTTCCGGTTTATCTCCCGACGGCCGCATTGTTGAGATGTGCGAGCTCCCGGAGCATCCTTTCTTTGTTGCCACCCAGGGACATCCGGAATTAAAATCAAGACCCAACAGACCTCATCCTTTGTTTAAGGGATTCGTTAAGGCAGCACTGGAGAATAAGGGTGAAAAATGAGTGAAAAGAAGGCACGGTTTCAGAGTCGCTTAATCCGACACTGAAGCTGTGCCTCTACTTTTTATTCCCATCTATAAATTCAACTTTCAGCGTCTTGAACAGCGCTATTCTCCCCGGCAGACTTGTCCGCTTTGGAAATCTCCTCTATAACAAGCTTTGTTTCTTCCACATCATAAGAAAGCTTTAAAGTAATTCCCGTCTCATCATACTCACTTACCTTAAGCTCATATTCATATTCCGCTCCCTCTGTATCCGCCAGCGTAAGCATCCAGGGCGTATTGTCCACATCCCGCTTTATCATCAGGCCGGTAACCGCCTGCCCCGGCAAAAGACCGTCCATATCTTCCACTACATTTGTATGAGCGCCATAATCTCCCGTTTCAAAAAGCTTAAGGCTTGTAAACGTAAAAGAAGTACCGTTTTCAACAGAAACAGGAATAGATGTAAGCACCGCCGCGTCCTCCCTGGCCTTAATATCGCTTATCTCCTTCAGCGCGTCTTCATAGGAAGTGATCACTAAGTCCATACTTTCTATCAAAGCGTCAATCTCTTCATCCTTCATTTCCGCCAGATTAAATTCCTCAAACCCCGCTATCTGTCCGCTGATTTCCGTCAAAGTATCATCCATGGATGCATCGGAAATGCTCTTATGCGCCTCCACCACCTGATTATGCATCTCCACAAGCTGTGTATACTTCTGCTGCGCTTCCGCTATTTTTTCATCGGAAGGACCACAGGCTGTCATCAGGAAACATAAAGTGCATATGATAAATACGGGTAAAATTCTCTTGTACATAAAAAGACTCCGATTTCTTTTATTTTCTTTATTTAGTATAAGGAAAAAGATACAAAAAAGCAAGAAAACATATCGGGAAAGGACTTGACAAAGCTCCTCCCATAATTTAGAATAACTGATGTGCCT
>JAGAQU010000018.1 GCA_017622575.1 Lachnospiraceae bacterium | reverse complement strand
GTAAAATAAAAGAAAAACATTGTCGCAAAGGAGTCCGCATGAGCAGAGAACGTGACCGAATCACCAGGAAGCTGGAGGAGAATCCTGTAAAGGAATGTAATCAGATCCAGAAAAAATTTTATCCCGAGCTGTTTTCCAAGTTTGCGCAGGTAAAAGATCCGAGACACAGCAGCTACATTGAATACAGTATCAGGGAAATGCTGGGTACCTTGTATTATAAAGGGATTGCAGGCATTTCCAGCATGCAGGGGATGACCAGGGAATTCAATGATGAGGCAGTATGCCGGAATCTTTACCACTTCATGGGAAAAAGTGCAAAAGAATATATGCCGCACGGAGTTACCGTGAATGAACTTCTGGAAAAGCCGGAACCTACGGAGCCGGAGGAAATACAGTCGGATATCGTATACAAAATGATACGCAGGAAGACCTTTGACCATGCAAAAGTCCTTGGAAAGTGGCTTGTGCTTGTGGACGGGTCGGAACTGGATGAAGGAAAAACCAAAAAGAATGATAACTACCTGAGCCGGTGTTATAACAGGGGAGAAGAAAACGAGTACACAAGGTATCACCGCAGTGTGCTTGAAGCAAAGATCTATTTTGGAAACAACCTGTTATGCAGCATGGCAACGGAGACCATTGAGAATTCAGCGGAATACAATGAGAAAAAGCTGACGGAAGAAGAAATCAAGCAGGACTGCGAGAGGAAAGCATTCGTAAGGCTTGCGGAGAAGATAAAAAAGCGTATCCCGAGACTTCCGATCTGCATAGTGGCTGACGGACTTTATGTGAGTGAAAAAGTACTGAAAATCTGCAAAGCCAACAGATGGGATTACATCATCCGATATAAAGAGGGATGTGCGCCGCTGATCAAAAAGGAATATGAGGCAATACCGGAAAAGAACAAAGCAGGGAAAGCAGAGTATGTCAATGAAGTGGTATACAGGGATATGGAGGTAAATGTACTTAAGTATAATGAGACAAAGATAAAAAAAGGCAGGCCGGTCACCACAGAGCATGCATGCAGTTTTCATGAGAGGGCCCAGAAAAACCATTATCTGATGGAACAGATATCAGATTTCATGAAGCAGCTTTACGAGTATTACTGCCTGAAGAAAAAGGAGATAAAAAGGACGCAAAAAAATATATCTTCTGAACTGTTAGCCAGCTTTGGACGGCAACTAACAGAGCCAGAAGATATACCAGCACAACTGAATGACTCAGTTCTAAACTGAGATAATTGTAGCAAAGAAGGTGATGCCTGCCAAGAGGAAATGTGAAAAAAGAAGAAAAAAATTGAAAGCAAAGTCATTGTGCAGGCAGGCATTGTGGATAACCTGTCGGAAATTCAGCAAAGACTGTGAAAACACACATTTCAAAAAACTGGCAGGCATAAAACAGAATTTACCTTTCAGAGCTGGTTTGGTACTTTCCTTTTTGACATAGAAAGGGTATACTCATTATCAGGGGATGCTATATTACAAAGGAAGATGTTAAAAAATGGAATTTAACAATGAGGGGTTAGACAATATTTTTTTTGAATCACTTTGCAAGATAAGTGAAGATTATTATTTTATGGAAAATGAGACCGGAAGATCCAGATGGTCACCCACTGCGGTAAATGATTTTGATCTGCCGGGAGAATATGTCAACAGTTCAGGGGCAATTATCAGAAGTTTAGTTCATCCTGATGATCTGAAAAGATATGATGCGGAGATCAGCCGTATCAAAAACGGAGAGACAGATTTCTATCAGGTTGACTACCGAATGAGAAAGAGAAACGGGGATTATATCAAAGTAGGATGCAGGGGAAATGTGATCAGAAATGACGAGGGGAGAATCATCTGGTTTACCGGCGTCATTACCAGATTAAATGGAGAAGTTGATCCGACCACACAGATTGCCAATGTTTATGTGGCAGCCAGAGATATTGTGGAAACCTTTAAGAACAGTACAGCCAAAGGTGCACTGATGTATCTTGGCATTGACAACTTTAAGAGGATCAATGACCTGTATACCTTCAGCGGCGGAGACGAAGTGATCAAGAAGCTGGCTTTGAAACTGAAGGGCATCATACCGCCAAGCGCCATGCTTTATCGTATAGACGGGGATAGGTTTGCCATTCATTATCCCTATGCAGTGGCTTCTGACATGCAGGCAATCTACAACCGTGCTGCTGAGGAAGCAAAGGAAATCAGGTTGTCAGAGAAAGTGGATGTCTCTCTGACATTATCTGCCGGGGTATGTATGTATCCCCAGAATGCGGAAACACCTGAAAAGCTCAGAAGAAATACCCAGCGGGCTTTTGAGAGAGCAAAAAGGGAAGGAAAAAATCAGATTACCTTTTATTCTCAGGAAATCAGGGAACAGTATATAAAGAAGCTCCGTTTTACGGAAGTGTTAAAGCACAGTGTAAAGGAAAACTTTAAGGGTTTTGAATTGTATTACCAGCCCATCGTGGATCCTGTCACCAGAAAAATTGTGGAGTGTGAAGCACTGCTTCGCTGGAAAAATGATGAGTTTCCAAAGGCATCTCCGGCTGACTTTATTCCTGTTCTGGAAGAAACCGGTCTGATCAAGGAGGTCGGCGAATGGGTGGTGGAAACTGCCATTTCCCAGGTGAAGAAATGGGGAGATAACGATCTGATCGTCAATGTCAATGTCTCCTACAAGCAGCTGAAGGATGGAAATTTTGCGGAGTATGTTCTGAAAATCATCGACGAATACGGCTATGATCCCACAAAGCTGGTGATCGAGCTTACGGAGAGCTGCAAGGCACATGACATTTCTCTGTTGATGAAAACATTGGATAAACTCAGAGAGCAGCATGTACTGGTTGCACTTGATGATTTCGGAACCGGTTATGCGTCGCTTGATGTGCTGCAGGATGTTTCTGCAGATCTTGTTAAGATAGAACAGAAATTTGTATCAGGATGCCGCGATAATAAGGTTGACAGAAATATTGTAAAGCATATTATCCTTCTTGCCCATTCCCTGGACATGAAGGTATGTATGGAGGGTGTGGAGACAGAGGAAATCTGTCAGGTTGCTGAGGAGGAAAAAGCAGATACTCTGCAGGGATATTATTTCAGCAGGCCCGTTCCTGCAGAAGAGTTTGGCAGAATGCTTCAGGGAAACAGATAACGACAGACAGCAAAAGGAAGTGGAAAATAGTTGGAGAATATTGTTACTTATATTCGCGAATATGGAGAGTACACTTTTACGGAAGAACCCTTAAATGAGGTTGACAGTCTGGTGCTTTGCCAGCTCAGTTATTTGAATTATAGTTCCTTTGTGCCGGGACTTGATAAAAGAAATGCCCCTGTCAGCATCCAGAGTATTTATCACCATCCCGACAGGGATGTGATCCTGGACGATTACTGGTACAGGGAAAATAACAGGGAATTGTTTGCAGCTGCTGCGCAGTCAAGAAGATTCGGTTCCCTGAAGATGAATTTTTATGTCAATGTGATCAATGTCAGTGATGAGACGCAGTTTTCTGCCATCACGTATGTTCTGGATGATAAGAATACTTATATTGCCTACCGTGGCACGGATGCTACCATCATAGGCTGGAAAGAGGACCTGAACCTTGCCTTTTCAAAGCCTCTTTGCAGCCAGCACTTAAGTGTGGAATATATGAACAGGGTTTCCGGTTATATTGCCGGGGATTTTTATGCAGGAGGTCATTCCAAGGGCGGCAATCTGGCGGTATATGCTGCTATGAACTGCTGTGAGAGAGCGCGCGGTAAATTGATTCATGTCTATAATAATGATGGGCCTGGTTTTCGTCCGGAGATCAGACAACAAGGAAACTATGAAGCAATCGCTGACAAGGTTTCCAAGTTTATTCCCCGTTCCTCCGTGGTGGGAATGATTCTTGAGGACCACAGTGATTATGAGGTTGTGGAAAGCAGAGGAGTAGGTCTTCTTCAGCATAATGCATACAGCTGGAAGGTGGAGGGAAAGACCTTTATCCGGGCAAAGAACATGAGCATTGGAAAGAAAATGATGGATGCTTCCATAAATGAATGGATCCTGTCACTCTCGGAGGAGGAGATCCATGCCTTTGTGGATACCTTATATGAAGTGATTTCCGCATCCGAGGCCTCCAATATTTTTGAATTCGGTGCAGACTGGAAAAAGTCACTGCAAAGTGTGATCGAGGCGGCAAAGAGCGTGGATGATGCAACCAGAAAGGCAATTCAGAAAATATTCCGCTCCCTTTTTGAAACCATGATGGAAAAACTGGTGGAAAAAAAGGAGACGAAAAGGAAACATAAGGTCGAATAAAAAAGTTTTTACAAATTTTTATAAATTGGTTGACAGAAAGGACAAAAACAGATACAATATCATTTGTTCGCAGGAATGGCGGAATTGGCAGACGCGCACGGTTCAGGTCCGTGTGGTAGCAATACCATGAGAGTTCAAGTCTCTTTTCCTGCACGAAAAAACCCTTGATTTTTCAAGGGTTTTTTGTTTGTTTGCGCGCCATGGGCGCGCTCTAACGGGTGTAAGTCCCGAACACGCCCGGATAGTGGGAAGTGTATAGCCGAACAGCAAGGGTGTCCATCGTGAGGTGGAATCTGAAGGAAGCTGTAAGCAAATCTCTGGT
>JAGAQU010000017.1 GCA_017622575.1 Lachnospiraceae bacterium | reverse complement strand
ATAATGAATATATCGAACAGGCTTCCGAGACCATCTATCAGCTGTCACAGGAAGAAGCAATCCGCCAGCAGTGTGAAGCCAGGGAGGATTACTACAGAAGAGAAAATGGCAAAAAAGCGGAAATGGAAGCAAAGGACAATACAATCAAAGAACAGCAAGCCATCATTGACAGATTATCTGATGAAAACACTTCCTTAAAAAATGATCTTGCTTCCATACAAAATGAATTCAATGCCTTCAAAGCACTTGTAGCACCATTGATTGACCAAGTAAATTCAAAGAATGATTCCGATAAATAATCATAAAGAAATCCCAATGAAAAAGCATCACCGCATTTACATTGGGATTTTTAATTATAATTTCCACAAAATTTTCTATTGTCAATCTTCACAGAATCACATTGCACCACTTCCATGAAATACTGCAAGAACTGTTTTTAAAAGTATCTTAACATCAAGCATAAATGACCAGTTGTCAATATACTCCACATCCAGTCTTACAATCTCCTCAAAATCCGTGATCGCGCTTCTTCCGCTGACCTGCCACATCCCGGTAAGCCCCGGTCTGAAACTTAAGCGCTTCTTGTGATATGGACTGTACTGTGCAAATTCATCCAGTGTGGGCGGTCTTGTACCCACGAGACTCATATCACCTTTCAGGATATTGATAAACTGCGGAAATTCATCCAGACTTGTCTTTCTCATGAACCGGCCAACCTTTGTAATCCTCGGATCATTCTCCATCTTAAACATAAGACCGTTCATCTCATTCTTTTCCATCAGTTCCTTTTTCCGCTCTTCAGCATCCACATACATGGAACGGAACTTGTACATCTTGAAGATTCGTCCGTTACGCCCTACTCGTTTCTGGGCAAAAAAGACAGGCCCCGGAGATTCCAGTTTAATAACAGGTCCGAGTATCACCGTCATCAAAAGAAGAAATGCACAGCCAATAACCGCACCGCAGACATCAAGCAGCCGTTTTAAAAGAATCTGTCCCACAGGAGCCACCTTGTTTGCATAAGTGATCATATAAGACTGTCCGAACTTTGAGAGCACCTTCTGCCCCGCATACCTAAGCTCCGGTACCGCAATCTTTGCATGAACCGTAATACCCATCTGCGCCATGACCTCCATCCTGGGCAGAACTTCTTCTTTTATGCTGTCATCCACTGCCACGACCACCTCATCCAGAGAAGCACTTCTGCAATAATCGATGAGCTCATCCTCACCGGCCACCACCGGAATTCCTTCCACCTCTCCCACAGCTGATGTTGCCTTCACAAGTATGATTCCGATTAATTCATAGGTAAAATCCTTCATCCCCCTTACATCGCGTATCACAGTTTCTGCATATTCACGATCAGCGACAATCAGGAGCTTTCTTGTCTCCCCGAAACACCTGTAAAAAGAGGGAAGCAGTTTTTTCCATAACTGATGCATGATAACCATCATCATACAGTCAATCACTGCAAACAGAAAAAAAACAATTCTGGAATAAGCATCGATCAGATTTAAGAAATAAAGAATAACAGCAACTCCTGCAAGCATAAAAAGGTTGCCCCGCACAACATGCACCAGTTCGTGTAAAGGCCCTCTTAAGAAAAAATCCCTGTTACTGCTGTGCAAAAGATTCATTCCTAAAAAGACCGTCAGACACACACCCAGCATCAGCCACAGATTCATCCTTGCGTTATCGCTTTCAAGAAAACTTCCGTTTCTGATATAGTTTGCAAGCAACAGACTGATTATAATACACAGACAATCAATCACAAGTACCATCAATGTCTGTGTTTTGGATTTCTTCTGATACATAATCCGCAGTTCCCCTTTTTTGTGTTCTTATCACATATTACCCTCTTTCTCTTACATTTTCATTACTTTCACTGCATTTTTACGTTATTAACGTATCCCTTCCCGTCCGTTCAGAGCGGATATTCCTACGTGTACCCCTGTCATTTATTGCGTGTGCACACCGCATGTGATAAACTGATAAAAATAGTGGGAACTCCATAAAATAAATCACGCAAAGACGAAACTTTCAGGGAAAACAAATTGAAACATTATAAAGACTATCCGGTTTTGATCGGACTTAATATTATTTTTGAATATGTACTGCTTCTTATTAACTATCTCATCTGCAGCATCATCAGGATCTATATTCCTGTAAGCATTGCAAGAGCATTCTGGTATGAGGACATCATTGACTTTATGCCCTCCGTATTGCTCTACTTCGGCGTAATCATACTGGCATACGGAATTCTTGGTGATTACTGCACACTTCATTTCCGAAGCGTGAAATGGGAATTCATGCGCATCATCTCCGTACAGATACTGGGCGGTGTTCTTTTCTCTGCTCTCCTTTATCTGACAGAGGGAAGCCAGTTCTCCCGTCTGCTTCTGATCATGACCATGCTGTCATCCGGCCTGATCCTTCTTCTTAAGAGAGTTGTGTTTTCTTATCTTGCCGATCTGTTTTTTAAGCGAAAGCTTGATGCTTATCAGGTACTGCTTCTCGGAAACGGAGAAAATGCCAAAAGATACTACAAAGGCATGATAGAAAATCCGCAGATACGCTATCAGTTTGCCGGATATACCGCAAAAGCACCTATAGACGCCATACCGGAATATCTTGGCACTTACGACGAACTGTATGACATCCTGAAGTCCAAAAAAATTCATCAGGCAGTGATCGCCGATGAGACAATTGACAGGAAATTTCTTAACAAAATTCTTCCTGTCTTCCATATGTTTGGTATTGAAGCAACCATCATACCCGTATTCAGCGATTTCATTGTTACAGGACAGAGTATCCACTGCTACAATGATCTGCCCATGATTTCAGTTAATGTCAGCAATACAAGTAATATTCTCGGTGTCAACATTGCCGTCACCAATATGCAGAAGACCATTCAGGACATCACTGACAATCTGGAAGAATGGCGCGGTAAATATATCTGTGTCTCCAATGTCCACACCACCATCATGGCACATGAAAACAAATCCTACCGTGAAGTACAAAACGAAGCCGTTATGGCTCTTCCCGATGGCGGTCCCTTATCTTCCTACAGCCGTTCCGTTGGAAGATCCGAGGCCAGGCGCGTTACCGGACCGGACCTGATGCGTGAGATTTTAAAGATCAGCGGCGAACATGGCTGGAAACATTTCTTCTACGGATCCAGCGAAAAAACACTTGCCATGCTCTCCGAAAAGCTTAAGGAAAATTATCCGGATGCAGAGATTGTGGGGATGATCTCCCCTCCCTACCGTGAACTGACACCGGAAGAAGAAAGCGCTTACGTGACACAGATCAATGAAGCAAAACCTGATTTTGTCTGGGTAGGACTTGGTGCTCCCAAGCAGGAGATCTGGATGGCTGCCCACAAGGACCGTATCCATGCGCTGATGATCGGTGTAGGCGCTGCTTTTGACTATGAAAGCGGCAATCTGAAACGGGCGCCGAAGTGGATGCAGGAATGTAATCTTGAATGGCTTTACCGCTTCCTACAGGAGCCAAAACGGCTTTTCAAGCGATATCTGATCACCAACCTGAAATTCATCTGGCTGACACGGAAATAAACAAAAGATAAGAGGGGAACAAAATGGCAGAAGCAAGACAGGATAATGAATTTATCATACAGGATAACACACTTTACAAGTACACAGGTTCGTCCCATACGGTCACTGTTCCCGACGGAATCCTGTATATAAAACAGGACGCATTCTTTGAATGCAAAACACTCCTCAAAGTCATCTTCCCCGATGGTCTTAAGGAAATCGGTGATAATGCTTTTGCCCACTGCTGCAATCTAAGGGAAATCTCTTTTCCCGGCACTCTTCAAAAGATCGGAGCCGGTGCATTCTGCTGTTGCAAAGAGCTGAAGGAAATCAGGCTTCCCTCCTCCGTAAAGGAACTCGGTGCTTATGGGGACTATGGCGTTTTTGACGGTTGTACCGGTCTCAAAGAAGTAGTGCTGTCTCCCAAAATAAAGCATATTTATGCATACACCTTTAAAGACTGTGTCAATCTGAAAAGCATATCGTCCCGAAAACATATTAAAATTTATCCGGATGCCTTTCTCGGATCAGGGTTAACTGCAAATTATCGTTAAGCTGATTCATATCTAATATATCCGATTTCTTCTATTGCTCTTTCAGTAACTCTTTGGCCTTTTCATATTCCTGAACAGAAGAACCTAATGCAGTACATGCTTCTTCCAATGAAAGGTCAAGATTTTTTATTAAGTTATCTACAGAGTTTACTAATGAACCGGCTTTACCTTGGCTTATACCTTCATTATACTTCTCACGTTCTATCATTCTTAATGTCATATACTCTTCCTCCCATCCTTTATTTTTTCTGGCATCTTCAACTTCACGTTCAAGCTCCCTTGTGAAATTGTCGACCGGTTTTCCATTTGCAACATACATAAGGAAATTCTTTAACTCTTCATCAACATCATCCATATCAGACACAGGATTTAAGAAGACCTTTGTTGTTTCATCATTCAGACGAAGCGTTGTATCCTGAATACACAGATTTTCAAAAGTATAAATGTGTCTGCCGTTGCCGAATATATCTTCCGTACAGATAAAAATAACATAGCTCTTATTGAGTTTGTTAAAATCATCACCCTTCTGAATCAGGTTCAGGTCAATCATTCCCTGATAATAGCGGCTCCGTTTCGGAAGATTTTTAGGATTTGTTGCT
>JAGAQU010000016.1 GCA_017622575.1 Lachnospiraceae bacterium | reverse complement strand
TCTTTTTTTCTCTTTCTTCGGTTTCTTCTCTTTCGCTGCTTTTTCTTTTTTAGGTTTTTTCTCTTTTTTGCCTTTCTTTTTCTGATCTTTACCCATTTCGTCAAGAATCTGCTTGTTTTCTTCCGATAATTGCAGCTGATTCTCTTCCTCGTCCTCTTCGTCTTCTTCGGTAAAAAGATCTAACAATTTGGAGAAAAAACCTTTTTTCTCTTCTTTCTGTGAAGCATCATCTACAATATCCGCACCGGCTGCTTTCAGAATATCCATGACATCGGTTTCGTCGTTATCCTGTTCTGTGTGCTCCGCATCTTCCGTCTGCGGAAAAGCACCCGGCAATAATGCCTCCAGATCATCATCTTTCATTTTCCGGGTATCTGCAGTAGTCTGCGTTTCTCCACTATCCGGCTCAGTCATATCCTCTGACAATGATTCATATTCCGTTTCATCCGCTGCAGAATTCTTACTATTCTTCGCCTTTTTTTTCTTAAACCGATCAAAGAAGCTCTTCCGCTTGCCGCGTTTCTCCTCCTTTTCCGGCTCTTCTACTGTTTCCGTATTCGGTGCCATCTGATCCAACACATTGGAAAGACTTTCATCATCTACGTTTTCCAGCATTTTGATCAAATCGTCATTCTCGTTCGTATCCGGTTCCTTCTGTTGTTCTGTGCTGCCTGCCTGCTCCCTGCTCTGCTGCAGCAATCTATCTATTTCATCTTCAGACATGGAAGAGGTCTCTTCCGGATGAATCGTCTCACTATTTTGTGTATTTTGCGACTGTTGTGTCTCCGGAATATCTCTTTGTTGTGCCTCTAATGCTGACTGTAACAGACCATCCATATCGCTCATGTCAATTTGAGGATCCAGAAGTGTCTCATCTTTGACCCCTTCTTCAGACTCTTTCCGGGAGTTTTCTTCCTCTTCTGTATTCCCTATTCCCTTTAATAAATTATCCAGGTACTCTTCTTGTGAAGGCATTCGTTATTCCTCCGTTTTCTCTCATGATCATAACATGATTAGTTTAACACAGGGCAAGCAGCCAGGCAATGGGATTTTGCTCCTCATCAATTCGATAGAGCTCTGCCTTTTGTTGAAACATTGCGATTCTTTCAAAAGGATTTTTCATAATGGATGGAAATCTGGTACCCTCACCGATTTCTAGGATCACCAGTCTATGATTCCATGTATTTTGAAGCCAGTTATGATATTCTGCCCAATTCTCCAGGTATCCCTTTTCGTCATACTGCTCCGCATAGATATTATTCAAAATAAGTTCCTTGCCACAATTTGGACACTTTCCCAAATCCGGAATCCTGAAATCTCCTTTTTTCATATTCTGATACCAGTCCCGGAGTATTTTCTCTTCATTGTCAGTCACAGGCAGAAGTCCTTCCGGGCAACCATCCGGGCACTGTAGTTTACTCCATTCCCCACAGGGATTTACATAGCGCTCCTTTTTAATGAGAAGTTTTTTCCAGGGAATTTCCCGTAAGGTGCGATTGGTAGACGTAGATACAACAAAATAACTTTTTTTCTCTAAAATTTCCGCCAGATTTTGAAGTCCTTTTGTCATTTCATCTTCCAATTTAGGTGCAAACTGCTTTCTGCAACATGTATCCACATAGGGTTTCATCCAAAGAGCATGACTTTCCTGTAATTTTTCTATTATTTCCCGATACCCCTCCTGCATGGATAAAAAATACTGCATATCAAAATACTGTCCAAGTCCTACCAGAATGTATTCTGCTTCCTGTATTTTTTCTAAGATTTTTTTTATATTTTCCTTCTTATCCATATCATTTTATTCCTTTATTTTACAGAAAAAGGCTGGGATAGTCCCAGCCCTTTTGCCTTTCTGAACATTTTATCTGTCTAAATGTCTTTCCGCAACGAGTTCATCCACAATTTTTACCAGATTGCCGATCTCCGGCTTCGAAAGCTGTGCATCTGCCCCCAGTGCTTCTCCCTTTTTCTTCATCTCATCATTTACCAGCGAAGAGAAAATGATAATGGGAATGTCCTTAGTCGCATCATCTGATTTCACTAATTTCGTCAGTCTGTGTCCATCCATCTCCGGCATCTCAATATCTGTAATGATGCAACGAACATGCTGATCCAGAGTTCCGTCTTCCTTGCACTGTGTGATAACATCATATGCCTGCTGACCATTCTCTGTATGGATCAGATTCACATAGCCTGCCGCTTTCAGAGAGTCTACGATCAGCTTATTCAGCAGGGGAGAATCTTCAGCAATCAGAATGGGAACAGAGCTTCTGGTACGTTCCCCCAGTTCATTCAGCTCTGACATTTTAAGTCCTGTCTCCGGGTTAATATCGGAAACGATCTTCTCAAAATCAAGAATAATAATCAGCTTGTCGTTTTTCTTGATAATACCGGTAGCAACACTTTCGTCAGCTGCAGAAATCGTGATATCCGGTTTAATGATATCTCTCCAGCTTACCCTATGAATACCCAGTACAGATTCCACATGAAATGCAATATCCAACTTATTGAAGTTGGTAACAATGAAAAGTCCCTTTTTCTCCGACTCTCCGCGTCCCAGACAATTCTTCAGATCAATAGCTGTGATCATCGTATCCCGAGGCATAAAAATACCTTCAATACTGGGATGTGAATTAGGAACCGGTGTCACCGGCTGATAGGTAATGATCTCTTTGATCTTGGCAACATTGATTCCGTAAGAATTACCTGCTAAAGTAAATTCCAAAATCTCTAATTCATTTGTTCCATTTTCAAGTAAAATCTTTGTATCCATACTAACTCCTGTACCTTCCCGTTGAATTATTTTGCTCCTGTGGATATATTTCTATATTCTTAGTTAATTATATCATATATTTTTAAAAAAGGAATCATTATCTGAAATTATTACACAAAAAAAACGATAGCATCAGACTATCGTTTCTTTCATTTATTCCTTCAAAACCGAACACTGAAATCTCATCTCTTATATCCTAACTTACATCCTTTTTCCTATCCAAAACCTTTGGTCAAGCCCTCGACCGATTAGTAAATGTCAGCTGAACACAGTGCTGTGCTTACACTTCATTCCTATCTACCTCGTAGTCTTCAAGGGGTCTTACTCATTTCTGAGGGATATCTCATCTTGAGGGGGGCTTCACGCTTAGATGCCTTCAGCGTTTATCCCTGCCGGACTTGGCTACTCTGCCATGGCTCTGATAGCCAACAGATACACCAGTGGTCCGTCCATCCCGGTCCTCTCGT
>JAGAQU010000015.1 GCA_017622575.1 Lachnospiraceae bacterium | reverse complement strand
GAGTATGAGGTAGATAGGCTTAAGGTGTAAGCACAGCAATGTGTTCAGCTGATAAGTACTAATCGGTCGAGGGCTTAACCACAAAATAAAGATTTACTAAAGCCTGAAAAGACCAGGCTTTAGTAAAACTAAGTTATTTTGATGAAGAAAGCACCCAAAGGCGCTTTCTTCCAAAGAGAAGCTTGCAAAGAGAGATATAAGAGATTTGATATTCGGTTTTGAAGGCATGACAGATGCTTTCTTACTTTCCTCGATAGCTCAATGGTAGAGCACTCGGCTGTTAACCGAGTTGTTGTAGGTTCGAGCCCTACTCGGGGAGCTAAAGAACAGCGGAGCTGTTCATCCATAGGGATATGGAAAGGCAAAGAAGCAATAAGGCTCCGTGGTCAAGCGGTTAAGACATCGCCCTTTCACGGCGGTAACACGGGTTCGATTCCCGTCGGAGTCACTAAAAAAGTGATTTTGAATAGAATATAGTATGGCGCGATAGCCAAGTGGTAAGGCTCCGGTCTGCAACACCGTCATCACCGGTTCAAATCCGGTTCGCGCCTCTAAAAAACCTCGAAGAAATATTCGAGGTTTTATTTATTTTACTAGGAAAGAATAATATTTTATTGTAAAATGAACTTAATGTGGACAGAGGAAAAGATTAGGCGGAAATTTTACCATGTGCGGAAGATATCATATTGACCGGGATATGGTCATGGAAATAGAAGATTTGGCAAAAAGTATGGATATTCCTTTTAAAATGAATAGGCAGGACTTTGCTTGCGGTGATATTTGTCCGAATGATATGGCTCCGGTTCTGTTTTTTAACGGTAAGAGTATATGCTGTCGGTGTCAGCACTTTGGGTTCCCAGGGAAGGATGGTCAGCTGATCTTCAATGCGAGAAGTGAATCGGCAGCGGAGAAAGCGACCTTTCGTGAAAGTATTCTGCATCGCAGAGTTGTCATTCCCACCGTATGGTTTTATGAATGGAATAAAAGCAGGGAAAAGAATATCTTTTTGCCGAAGTGCGAAAAGGTGATGTATCTGGCAGGATGCTTTAACAGGTATCAGGGGCAGGAGCGATTTGTGATTCTGACCACGGAGGCAAATGCTTCCATGAAGCCTGTCCATGATCGTATGCCGCTTATTCTGGAGAAAGATGAGGTGGCAGCGTGGATACTGGATGGCGATAAAACGGAAGAATTTCTCCATAAAACCCCGAATTTACTGGAACGTCATACAGATTATGAACAGTTGAGCCTGTTTCTATAATGCGTTGATGATGGAGCGCAGGAGAGGTTTTTGCCATAATATCAATACTAATGGAGGCAGTATGAAACCATATATACACAAAGTACAATACTATGAAACAGATAAAATGGGAATTACCCACCATTCCAATTACGTTCGCTGGATGGAGGAAGCAAGGATAGAATTCCTTGATCAGATCGGATGGAGCTATGTAAGAATGGAGGAAGAGGGAATTATTTCTCCGGTGCTTGCAGTGAATTGCAGGTACAAGCACAGCACTACATTTTCGGATGAGATTTCTGCTACAGTGAAAGTGAAAGAGTTTAAAGGAGTGCGTCTGATTCTGGAATACACCATGAAAAACAGAAAAGATGATTTTGTTGTACTGACCGGAACAACAGAGCATTGTTTTCTTAACACGCAGTCCCGTCCTATAAATATGAAAAAAGAATTTCCGGGTCTGTTTCAGGTGCTGACAGATTTAGCGAATGTACAGTAAAGCAAAATAACGGGAGGAAACATAATCATGCAATTACCATTTCAAATAGATTTGACAGGACAGGTGGCTGTAGTCACAGGGGGAAGCGGCGTGATCGGCGGCATATTTGCAAGAGCCCTTGGAAAATGCGGCGCTAAAGTCGCTGTTCTCGGCAGAAAGGTGGAAAATGGTATTCCTGTGGTGAAGGATATCGAGGCAGAAGGTGGAGAAGCTGTTTTTGTAGCGGCAAATGTCCTTGAGAAGGAAAGCCTGGAAGCTGCAAAACAGGAAATTTTGGATAAGTGGGGCAAGATCAATAGTCTTGTAAATTGCGCAGGAGGCGCTGTGAAAAGTGCGCAGATTCCCCAGGATCAGTTTTCGGATTTTACAGGTGATATGCTGAATTTCTTTACTACAGATATGGAGAATGTGAAGCGGGAACTGGATCTGAACCTGTATGGAACCATGCTTCCAACCCAGATTTTCGGGGAAAGCATGGTGGGGCAGGAGAATGCGAATATCATCAATATTTCCAGTATGGGTGCTTATGGGCCGCTCACCAGGATTCCAGGGTATTCTGGGGCCAAAGCGGCTGTCAGTAACTTTACGGAATGGGCTGCCACCTATTTTGCAAAGAGCGGTATTCGCGTTAACGCCATCGCTCCCGGCTTTTTTCAGACGCCTCAGAATTATGCCCTCCATTTTCACGAGGACGGAACGCCTACTCACAGAAGTCAGAAGATCATAGACAGCACGCCGATGGGGAAGTATGGTGATCCCGAGGATCTGATCGGAGCTCTTCTCTTTCTGGTAAGCCCTAAGGGAAGCAGTTTTGTGACGGGAGTGGTACTTCCTGTGGACGGCGGCTTTCACTGTTATTTGGGAGTGTAAGAAAGCAGGAGGAGTGGTGTATGTATGTTGTTTTGTTTTTGGTTGGAATTGCATTCCTGATTTATTTCTTATGTGTTGCTTTTTTTGTTGGGCACGGGACCAACTTTTACTTTATCTGGCTGATACTTGCAGTGGTAGTGATGACTTTTGCCATTCTGTTAAAAAGGGGATTCTTTATCGCTCATTTTCCCTTGTGGATCCGAAGAACTTTTGTGATACTACTCTGCATGGGTGTGATGATCTTTGGCATAGTAGAGGGATTTATTATCAGTGGATTTTCGATGAAGGGTCAGCCGGGGGCAGATTATGTGATTGTGCTGGGAGCGCAGATGAAGGCCGATGGACCTTCCAAGGCTCTGCAGTATCGTCTGGATGAAGCTATCCGTTATCTGAATGAGAATCCGTCTTCCAAAGTGATTGTATCCGGCGGGCAGGGATCCGACGAGCATATTTCGGAAGCCCAGGGTATGTATGAGTACCTTGTAGAGAAAGGAATTGAAAAGGACCGTATCATCAAGGAGGATAAATCTGTAAATACGACGCAGAATCTGGCTTTTTCCGCAGAGTATCTTGACAGGGAAAGAGATTCTGTGGCGGTGGTCACAAATAATTTTCATGTTTTTCGTGCTGTGAAAATAGCAGAAAAGGCAGGTTATCAAAATGTGTGCGGTATTGCGGCAAAAGGAGAGCCTTTTTTACAGACTAACAATATGATGCGTGAATTTTTCGGAGTGATGAAGGATTTTCTGTTTGGTAATATGTAACAGTCATGGATAGCTGTTATAAGGGAAATTATGGAAGATATTGAGGATAATATAATAATTTTATGAAAGTAAATGAAGAATTTTTTGAAAAAATGAAACAGGAAGGCGTGGATTGTGCGGCGGGAGTCATCCTGCCAGACGGAGAATATGAACTGACGAAGGACAGCCATCTGCGGACTTTGATCAGGCTTACCGGTATTCCTGAAGAACAGCTTTGGGAAATGATCCCAAAGGGGGATTCCGAACTTTTCTGGCTGATTGCTTATACAGGCTGTGTGATTACAGATGCAAACTCCTCTGTCGGTCTTACAATGACCGATGCTCAGAAAGAGATTTACAATGCTTTGGTTTCCCATGGCATCATTCAGGACAAGTACTATGATATTTCCAATGAACGGATAAAGGCTGCTGAAAAAAATTGTCCGGACGAACAGTGACATTTGTTGAAGAAAAAACAGCCATGTAGTACACTAAGAAGAAAGGGAAGGAGAGTGGATTTTATGGATCAGATAGCAAGATTGAAAGAAATTGTGGATAACAGTGACAATATTGTATTCTTTGGTGGAGCCGGTGTTTCTACAGAAAGCGGCATTCCTGATTTCAGAAGCGTGGATGGTCTGTATCATCAGAAATATGATTATCCGCCGGAAACCATTTTAAGCCATACCTTCTACAGAAGTAAGCCGGAAGAGTTTTTCCGTTTTTATAAGGACAAGATGCTTTGCCTTTCCGCAAAGCCAAACGCGGCACATTTGAAGCTGGCACAGTGGGAGAAGGAAGGAAAGCTGAAGGCAGTCATTACCCAGAACATTGACGGTCTGCATCAGGCAGCAGGAAGCAGGGAGGTACTGGAACTTCACGGCAGTGTTCTTCGTAATTATTGTGAGCAGTGCGGAGAATTTTATGATGCGGAGTATATGCTGCATGCGGAAGGTGTTCCGAAATGTAAAAAATGCGGTGGTCCCATAAAGCCTGATGTGGTGCTTTACGAGGAGGGACTTGATCAGAACACCATAAACAAAGCAGTACAGTATATCAGAGAGGCTGATGTGCTGATCATCGGGGGCACTTCTCTGGTGGTATATCCGGCAGCAGGTCTGATTGATTATTATAACGGAAATAAGCTGGTGCTGGTGAATAAGACTCCTACCGGAAGAGACAGCATAGCGGATCTGGTGGTGAAGGGAAGCATCGGTGAAATCTTTTCACAGCTTTAGAGGAGAAGAAAATGGATATTAAGGTTGGAGATATACTTCGCCTGAAAAAAGCACATCCCTGCGGAAGCCATGAATGGGAGGTGCTTCGCATCGGGGCAGATTTCCGGCTAAAATGTATGGGATGCGGACATCAGATCATGACACCCAGAAGACAGGCGGAAAAAAACATTAAGGAAATTATCAATAAACAGGAATAAGGGAGAAAAAGATCAGAAAGATCAGAAAATTTCAGACAAACTCTTGCAAAGCAGATTTTTTTGTGATATTATATTTTTCCGTGGTATGTTTAAAATTGTTCCACAATAAGCAGGACATGTATCTCTGAGACAGGAGATACAACACAATTCCTTGCTTCTGCTTAAAGGCAGAGGCCAGAGACCAAAAGGAGGTAACGAAGCATGAACAAGTATGAATTAGCCGTTGTTGTTAGTGCGAAAATCGAAGATGATGAAAGAGCAGCAGTAGTTGACAAATGTAAGGCCCTGATCGAAAGATTCGGTGGTACCGTTACAAATGTTGATGACTGGGGTAAGAAGAGATTGGCTTATGAAGTACAGAAGATGAAAGACGCTTTCTACTACTTCATTCAGTTTGAAGCTGAAGCTACAGCACCAGTTGAAATCGAAAACCGCGTTCGCATCATGGACAATGTTGTCAGATTTTTAATCGTAAAACAGGACGAGGTATAGAGAGTACACTACAGTACTTTTAGAGAGAGGGATATATGAATAAAGTAATACTTATGGGCCGTTTGACCAGAGATCCCGAAGTGAGATATTCACAGGGTGAAAATGCAATGGCAATTGCCAGATACACACTTGCTGTTGACCGCAGATTTAACCGTAACAATGGTAACGGTGATGAACAGACAGCAGATTTTATTGGATGTGTGGCATTCGGTAGAGCCGGTGAGTTTGCAGAGAAGTACTTCAGAAAAGGAACTAAGGTTGCAATCACAGGGCGTATTCAGACAGGAAGCTATACGAACAAAGATGGTGTGAGAGTTTATACCACAGATATCGTGGTAGAAGAACAGGAATTTGCCGAGAGCAAGAACAGTTCCGGTAGTGACGGGGGTTATACCGGCAACACAAACAGAGCACCTGAACCATCAGGCGCAGGTGACGGTTTCATGAATATTCCCGACGGAATTGATGAGGAACTGCCATTTAACTAAATGGAGATGCAGCTTTAGACTGCAGGTAAAATAAGATAGGAGGCAATTTATTATGGCATATAATAAAACAGAGAAGTCTGATTCTCCCATGAGAAGAAAAGGCGGAATCCGCAGAAGAAAAAAAGTCTGTGTATTCTGTGGCAAAGATAACGTGATCGATTACAAAGACGTTAACAAGTTAAAGAGATATGTATCTGAAAGAGGAAAAATCCTTCCCAGAAGAATCACAGGAAACTGTGCTAAGCATCAGAGAGCTTTGACAGTAGCTATCAAGAGAGCTCGTCATATCGCTCTTATGCCTTATGTTCAGGACTAAGCTATAGCCGATTCAGACAGCATATGCAACATGACAGACTAACGGTTGCCATCATAGGTGGCAACCGTTTTTTTAGCACAAAAGATCTTGTGAAAAGGAGAAAAGAAATGTTGGACGAGACAAATGAGAATATAACAGAAAACACGGCTGAAACGCAAAATCCTTATCTTTCGCAGAATGAAACTGATGCGCAGGATACCGTGAATCAGGAAAGTACATCTTCCGAGGCACCTTCCTTTTCGCCGATTCCGGAGGAACCTGTAAAGAAATCATCCAATAAAGTAGTGATTGGTGTCGTGATCGGAGCTGTTGTTGCGGCATTGCTGCTTTTGGTAGCCGTTCTGGCTTTTACAGGGGTATTTTCCAACAAGAAGGCAACAGTATTAAAGGCCCTGGGGGCAACCTTTACGGAAAGCGGAGATTATCTCAAAGAGGTCTATGGTACCGAACAGTATGAGGGTATCTTTGATTCCAAGGAGTATACAATTGATTCAGAATTCGATACAGATTATTACGGACTTGGTATTGATGTTTCCATGATGCAGAAGGAAGAGGCTCGGAGCATGCACATTTCTGCAGATATGATGGGCGTGGAAATGGCTGCCAATATTTATACGGATGACAAAGAGATTGTGATTGAACTGCCGGAAATGATTGATTATCTTCTGACCATAAACAGAGAAACCATGGACAGTGACATCCAGAACCTGGTGGAAATGGGCATGCTTGATCAGGAGACAGTGGATGAACTGGTTGCTTTAAATGAAGGTACGGATGAGGATGCCATCAGTGAGGAAGCGTATGAGAAATTTCAGAAGGAACTGATGGATACGCTGAAAAACTTTTACAATGCATGTGAGATGAAAAAGGGCGATTCCAAGGAATTGACAGTGAATGGAAAAAATGTGAACTGCAAGGGATATGTGCTTGTGATCACCAGTGAGGATACTGCAGATTTTGTGGAGAATTTGAAGGTAGTATATCAGGATAACGAAGAATGTCTGAAATCAATCAGTTCTCTTTATGAGTCATCCAATTTAGACAGCCTGTCCGATCTTGACAGTTTATACGAGAAATTTGATGAGGCTGTGGAAGAACTCAGGGATATGGAAGATGAAACCGCGGAAATAGAATTTTATCTTTATAGTGGAAAGGTAGCACAGATTTATTTTGAAGGTTATGACGATGCATATATAGAGTGGAATATCGAGGGAGGAAACTTCCCTCTGGAAAACACAAGTTTTACTTATGAAGATGAATTCGGAGATCGATTTGTTATAGAGAGAAGAGGATCCTGTGAGGATGATAAATATCAGGCAAGATATGAAGCAGTCAATGAATATGATGAGTCTGTTGCATTTGAAATCCAATATAAGAAAAATAAAGGTGATTTCAGTCTGGAAATATTGGAAGATGGAGACAGTTTCATTCTTATAGATGGCAACATTGATAAATCCGATGACAATACGGTCGATGTTGATATTGATACATTGGAAATGGACGGAGAATCTGTTCTTTCCGGTAAAATTTCCATTGCCAACATCTGTGATGACATCAAGAGACCGACAGGAGAGGAGAAGGAGATGCTTCTTTTGTCTGAGGATGAATGGACCCAGGTTGTAATGGATATTGTGGAATCATTCTACTAAAATTTGAGTCCCCGGATAAAATATGATACAGTAAAAGGAGCAGCGGATGCTGCTCCTTTCTTTTCATCATGGAAAAATTTGGTGATGTTTACAGGAGGTTAAAGTGGAAGCAGACAGCATTTATAAATCATATGGAAAAAAGAAAGTGCTGAAGGGGATTTCTTTTACAGCGCCCGAAGGAAAATGTACAGGTTTTATCGGAGCAAACGGGTGCGGAAAGTCTACTCTTTTTGCTATTCTTGCCGGCGTGGAGAAGGCAGATGGCGGGATCGTATCTCTTCATGGAAAACAGATTGACAGGAGAGCCAGGGAACTGTCTGCAGCAATCGGATACATTCCCCAGGAAAATGCATTGATGGAGGATCTTGCAGTGAAGGACAACCTTGCACTGTACAGATCACTCTGTCCCGGAAAAGTGGAGAATGAATATGTGGAAAAGCTTTGCGAAAGATTTTCCGTACAGTCCTTTGAGAAGGAAAAAGTAAGTCGGTTATCCGGAGGAATGAAAAAGAGAGTCAGCATCGTATGCGCTCTTCTGCACAGACCGGAAATATTGATTATGGATGAACCCAGCACGGCTCTCGATCTGATCTTTAAGGAAGAACTTGAGAGTTTTATCAGGGAATTTACCGGTGAAGGCGGCAGTGTTCTGCTAAGCAGTCATGACGAGAAAGAGATCAGACAGTGCGATAAACTATATGCCATAAAGGATGGTGTGGCGAAGGAGATTCAGTATGAGAGCTGGCGGGACTTTTTTTAGGCTGGAGATGAAGAGATATGCGAAGGCAGTTCCCATTGTCTTTCTGGAAAGTATTCTGTTTGGGATTATGATCCTGGTCTTTGGTATTTTTGCATCCAAATATGTGTATGGCGAACAGGCAACCGGGAAGATCAAGGTGGGGATTGTCTCCATGGAGGATGAAAAGCTTTCCGGGATGCTTGTAGATTTTGTGAGCTCCATGGACAGCATGAAGGAGAGCTGTAGCTTTGAAATGATGGATGAAGCTGCGGCTTATGAAGGTCTTAAAAATGGAAGCATTTATGCGGCTGTTATCCTGCCGGAGGGGCTGATCGATGGAATCATGAATGGGCAGAATATACCGGCAAAAGTTGTTTTTGGTACCTCTCACAGCAGGATGGAGACGGATGTATTCCGTGAGCTTGCTAAGGCGGGAGGCCGGCTTCTTGCAACTGCCCAGGCAGGTATCTATGCGGCAGATGAGCTGTGCGTTTTGTCGGAGCACGGGGACTGGATCGGGGAAACCGAGGATTATCTGAACAGAGCATACCTTCAGTATGCGCTTAACAGAGACAGAGTTTTTGATGCGGTGGAGGTGCAGGCAACGGGAAATTACAGCCTGCTGCAGTATTACTGCAGTGCTCTTCTCCTTGTCTTTTTATCCTTTATCGGGCTGACACTTGCCGGTTTTTCTAATGGCACAAGGACAGCTGTCTGTCGGATCATGGAAACAAAAGGATTCGCAAGAGGCTGGCAGCTTTTTCTTGATGTATTTGCCTATACTATGATTTTTACCCTGTCAGGCATGGTTCCGGCTGTTCTCTTTTTGCAGGGAACAGCACAGAAAACAGGATTTACGATCATGAGTTTTTCGGGAATTGCAGGGACTCTTATGGTTCTTTTTGCCATGGGATTGCTGATCCGGCTTCTTGTCATGATTACGGGAAGTCACACTGCGGGTCTTGGAGTTTCTTTTCTGGTTCTGCTGATACTCATGATAGGTTCGGGCTTATTTATTCCACAGGCCTTTTTGCCGCCTATAGCGGAGAGAGTAGGGAACTATTTACCGTATCGCTTTTTTCATGAGATGCTTTTAAAGAGTATCTGTTAATGAGAGTTGTCAATAAAGGACTGAGGTGTCGTTATGGAAAAATGGTGGCAGCTGAATAAAATATTGTGGAAGCAGTATCTGGTGCGGAATAAGATATGGCTGGCTGTTCTCTGCGTGATGGGTATTTTGGCAATATGCTTTGGGACAAAGAGCGGGACAGAAGAATACAACGGTATTAAAGTCGGTGTTTTAGCGGAGGATGAGAACGGAAAGCTTCTTCTGAAAAAATTGAGAGAGGAAGAGGGTATCTTCCGGTTTCTTGCTTTTGATGAGAGAGAAGAAATGATACGGGAGATAGAGAACGGCACTTTGGAGTGTGGTTTTGTGCTGCCTGAGAAATTTTTTGAAAATATTGCAAAAGGGAAAATGATGAGGCAGATTGAACTTTATTATTCCCCCTCTTCCACTGCTCACAAAATTTCTTACGAGGTGGTATTCAGTTATCTTTTTCAGGAGTTGTCAGATCATGTGCTTTTAAGCTATATTGATGATTCTGTGGAAAAAGGTGTTTTTACAACGGAAGAAGCCGGCCAGCTAAAGGATAAGCTTCTTGTTATGAAAGAAAAATACAGTAACAATGGAAGTACTTTTTCTTTTTCCTACGAACAGGTGGGAAGTGCCGGGGAAAGAGAGGGAGCTTCTTTCAGTATGGTGAGAGGATGTATTGCTGTGCTTGTTTTCTTTCTGAGCCTTTTAGGACTTTCCGGCTACCTTAAAGGGAATGAACTGTCAAAGGGGTTAAACAGAAAAAATCGCATCAAAGTTCGGGAATGCAGTCTGAACATTTCTATTTTTGCCAGTGTCCTTTTTGGAGGAATCCTGCTTGTTCTGTGGGGGCAGGGAGAAAGCTTTCTTATAGAACTGAAAGCCCTTTGCGTTTATTTTATTGTGCTTCAGATCTATATACGCTGTCTGAAGCTGTTCATAAAGAAACCGGAGACGGTTTATGGACTGATGCCTGTACTTGTACTTGGGAGTCTTTTGCTTTGCCCTGTATTTATCCGAATAGAGACATATCTGCCGGCGGCGTCCCTTTTGCAAAAACTGTTTCCGGAATCTTATTATCTTAACTTGTTCTGACATGTCGAAAAAACAGAAGCGGGGTCGCAAATACGCAGAAGAATAAGGTGGAAACTTTGAATAAAAAATGTTATACTAGAAAAGTGTAATTATAGGGAAAATACTTATTTTTATCAGAGGTATTTGTAATGGCTTCTATGAAAAAAAATATGAAGTTAAAGGGAAGACTGAAAAGTTATATGCAGACTTCCATTTATCTCGGGTTATTGCTGGTCGCCGTAAACTTGCTGATATACATACTGGATGTACCGTCAGGTTTGGTATTGACATGCTTTACACTGTTTTATTTTGCGGTTACGGCATTTCTTCAGCTCTACAATAAACCCATTATTATGAATGAGATGGTAAGCTTTGCCACTCAGTACGGTCAGATTCAAAAAGTACTTCTCCGCGAACTGGAGCTGCCCTATGCCATGCTTGATGAAGAGGGACATGTGATCTGGACCAATGCCAGATTTGAAGAGATTGTCCACAAGGACAAGGGATATCGAAAATCGATCACTTCTCTGTTCCCTTCCATTACCAGAGAAAAACTGCCTTTTGAAGAGGATGAAGTATCCTTTGATCTTACCTATGAAGACAGGAACTATGAAGTCAGGATGAGAAAAATTTCCATGAAGGAGATGGCACAGAACAGTGACATTATTGAGGGAGATGGATATGACGGCTGTCTTTTTGCCTTTTATCTCTTTGATGAGACAGCACTGAGGATTGCCCTTCAGGAAGTGGATGACCAGAGTCTTTCCGTGGGAATGATTTATCTTGATAACTACGATGAGGCGCTTGACAGTGTAGAGGAAGTGCGCCGTTCCCTTTTGACAGCATTGATTGACAGAAAGGTGAACAAGTATATTGCCGCTCTCGATGGTATCTGCAAAAAAATCGAGAAGGACAAGTATATGGTGATCCTTCGCAAAAAGTCGGTAGCGCTGCTTCGGGAGAATAAATTCGATCTTCTTGATGATGTCAAGACGGTCAATATCGGAAATGAGATGGCAGTTACCATCAGTATCGGAATCGGTCTTGACGGTCTTTCCTATGCACAGAATTATGAATTTGCCCGCAATGCCATTGATCTTGCTCTTGGCAGAGGCGGTGATCAGGCAGTGATCAAAACGCCTGACAATACCATCTATTTCGGCGGAAAGAGCCAGCAGGTGGAAAAGAATACCAGAGTGAAAGCAAGAGTAAAAGCGCAGGCCCTGAGGGAGATCATCTCCAGCAAGGATCAGGTGCTCATCATGGGACACAGACTGGCAGATGCAGACAGCTTTGGCGCTGCAGTGGGTATTTATAGAATTGCCAGAATTCTTGATAAAAAGGCACATATTGTATTAAACGATGTGAGTACTTCCATTAAACCTATGGTGGATCTTTTCATGGATCATGAAGATGATGAGGAAAATATGATCATCGGAAGCCAGCAGTCTCTCGAATATGCGGGAAGCGGTACGGTTCTGGTGGTAGTGGATGTAAATAAGCCAAGTATTACGGAATGCCCCGAACTTCTCAGAATGTGTAAGTCCATTGTGGTTCTGGATCACCACAGACAGGGAACGGAAATTATAGAAAATGCTACGTTATCCTACGTGGAGGCATATGCCTCTTCCACCTGTGAGATGGTTTCGGAGATATTGCAGTATATCGGAGAAAGCATTCGTATTTCCCCGGAAGAAGCAGATTGTATGTATTCCGGAATTATGATAGACACCAATAATTTTATGAGTAAAACCGGTGTCAGAACCTTTGAGGCGGCAGCGTTCCTGCGGAGGAACGGAGCTGATGTCACAAGAGTCAGAAAACTTTTCAGGGAAGATGCGATTGAGTACAAGGCAAAGGCAGATGCAGTGAGCCAGGCGGAAATTTACAGAAACGCCTTTGCAATTTCTACCTGTAGCAGTGAAGACATTCAGAGCCCGACCATTGTGGGTGCTCAGGCAGCAAATGAACTGTTAAATATCAGAGGTGTAAAGGCAAGCTTTATTTTGACGGAATATCAGAATCAAATTTTTGTGAGTGCCCGTTCCATTGATGAGATCAATGTTCAGATCATCATGGAAAGAATGGGTGGTGGCGGCCACTTGAATACGGCAGGCTGCCAGCTTTCCGGTATTTCTATTTCGGAGGGAATCGGCATACTAAAGACTACGCTTGATAAAATGATAGAAGAAGGAGATCTTACATAGAGTGAGAAGGACGGAGGTAGACAAATGAAGGTTATTTTACTGGAAGATGTAAAAAGTTTGGGCAAGAAGGGCCAGGTAGTTGATATAAATGACGGATATGCGAGAAATTATGTGTTGCCCAAGAAGCTTGGAATTGAAGCAAACAACAAAAATTTGAATGACCTGAAGCTTAAGAATGCCAATGATGAGAAGATTGCCCGGGAACAGCTCGAGGCGGCAAAGGTTTTTGCTGCGGAAATGGAAAAGGATGAGGTTGTGGTATCCATTAAAGCCGGTGAGGGCGGCAGAACTTTCGGCTCTGTTTCCAGCAAGGAGATTGCAACGGCTTATAAGGAACAGTGTGGTAAGGAAATCGATAAGAAAAAGATTCAGCTTACGGAGGCCATCAAGAATTTTGGAGTATACGAAGTGAGTGTTAAAGTCCACCCGAAGGTAACCGGAAAACTGAAGGTTAAGGTGACAGAGTTAAAGTAAAGAGGATGTAGTTTATGGCAGCAGAGGAAGCGCTTTTAAAGCGTGTATTACCACATAGCACGGAAGCGGAGCAATCGGTAATCGGTTCTATGATCATCGACCGGGAGGCGATTACCATAGCTTCTGAAATTATATCTGGTGAGGACTTTTACGGTAAGCAGTATGGAGTTATCTTTGATACCATGGTAGAACTCAATGATGAGGGGAAGCCGGTGGATCTGGTTACCTTGCAGGATCGTCTGAGAGAGAAGGATGTACCGCCTGAAATCAGCAGTCTGGAGTTTGTCAAGAGTATGATTGACTGGGTACCCACTTCTGCAAATGTCAAATATTATGCAACGATCGTAGCAGAGAAATCTACTTTGCGTAAATTGATTCGCTTAAACGAAGAGATAGAAAATACCTGTTATACCGGCAAGGAAAATCTGGAAGTCATTCTGGAGGATACCGAGAAGAAAGTTTTTGAGCTGGTTCAGAAGAGAAATACGGGAGACTATGTTCCTATCAGGCAGGTTGTTATGAATGCCATGGATAAAATCGAGAAGGCTTCCAAAAATAAGGGAAATGTAACAGGTGTTGCAACGGGCTTTATCGATCTTGATTACAGAACTGCCGGTATGCAGCCTTCTGACCTGATTCTGGTGGCTGCAAGACCTTCCATGGGTAAAACGGCTTTTGTACTTAATATCGCCCAGCATGTGGCTTTTAAGCTGAATCAGACGGTGGCCATATTCAGTCTGGAAATGTCAAAGGAGCAGCTTGTAAATCGTCTGTTTTCGCTGGAGTCCAGAGTGGATTCCCAGCATCTGCGTACGGGTAATCTCTCCGATGCAGAATGGGAAAAGCTGATCGAAAGTGCAGGCGTGATTGGCAAGTCCAATCTGATCATTGATGATACGCCGGGTATCAGCATTTCGGAACTTCGGTCCAAGTGCAGAAAGTATAAGCTGGATCATGATCTAAAGATGATCATTATCGACTATTTACAGTTGATGAGTGGAAGCGGCAGAGGCAGTGATTCCAGGCAGCAGGAGATCTCGGATATTTCCAGATCTTTGAAGGCGCTTGCCAGGGAGCTTAATGTGCCGGTAATCGCACTTTCCCAGCTCAGCCGTGCCGTAGAGCAGCGTCCTGATCACAGACCTATGTTGTCGGATCTTCGTGAGTCAGGAGCCATCGAGCAGGATGCCGATGTGGTAATGTTTATTTACAGAGATGATTATTATAATAAGGACACGGACAGAAAAGGTATTGCAGAGATTATCATTGCCAAGCAGAGAAACGGTCCTATCGGAACGGTAGAACTGGTATGGTTACCGGATTATACTAAATTTGCAAATCTTGAAAAATAAATATCTAAACAATACAAAAGAGGACAGGCCGTAAGGCAGTGTCCTTTTTTGTTTAGTATCACGACTCGTAAAGAGCGCAGTTGTTGATCTTATCAAAAGGAGGAATTTAATATGAAACAGGCAGAAAAAATTTATTTGATTTCAGATGCTGCCAAGCAGGTACAGGTGGAATCCCATGTGCTGAGATACTGGGAAGAGGAGCTTAAACTTCCGATTAAGCGCAATGAGATGGGACACCGCTATTACACACAGGAGGATATTGCCAGATTTCAGGAGATAAAGGATTTAAAGGAGCAGGGATTACAGCTGAAAGCTATCAGAAATATGCTGCAAAGAGGAAAATTGGGAGTCTTTGATCTTGAAGAAAGAAAAGGCGATATGGCAGAAAAAAACTTAAAGGAAGAGGGAATGAAACGCCATGTAGTCATGGTAAACAAGGGAGAGTTTGTGCCTGTGACAGAGGAGAGCAGAGAGGCCAAGAGCCTTCGCTTGCAGCAGCTTTTGCAGAATATGATTATGGAAGCAGTACGCAGCAATAACAGAGAGGTCTGTGAAGAAATAAAGGAAACGATGCTGAAAGAATTGGATTACCAGTTTCGTATTCAGGAAGAACGTGAGGATGAGCGTGATGCTGTCAGAATAAATTTGCAGGAAGAGCATTACAGACAGATTGATGAATTGATTCGCTCAAGGAACAAGGGAAGAAGAAAGAAAAGTGTGGAGATCGTTACTGACAATGGGAAATATAGAGAAAATGAAGGACAATCCGAAAAAGAATTTCTGAAAGGCAATGACAGTGAACAGATGAAGGAAAATGAGAAAAGAGGATTTTTTAAAAGAAAAAAGCGTTCAATCGTATGATTGAACGCTCAAATTCTCTGGAAATCTATTCTGTAGCTTCCTGCAATGTTTCTTATTCTTCAGAAATAGCTCCTACAGGGCATCCGCCTGCACAGGAACCGCAGCTGATGCAAACAGATCCATCGATCTCAAATTTGCCATCTCCTTCAGAAATTGCGCCAACAGGACACTGTCCAGCACAAGAACCGCAAGAAATACATGCGTCACCAATTACATATGCCATAACTTAATCCTCCTTAAAATCTATACTTGTATTGATATTTTATTATCAATCTCTTCCATATATTTTAATATAAATATAGAACGAATACAAGTAGAATATCTAAAAATTCCTAATTTTACTAGTGAGGGTCCTCTTCTGAACGACGTTTACGGATACCGTTCAAAATAACCTCTTTCTTTTCAACCACTTTACTCTTGTCCATAGGAGGTACCCCTTTCAATTTATAAGGAATACCGAGCTTTTCGTATTTGGTTTCCCCCATGGTGTGATAGGGAAGTACATCCAGCGCTTTTAAATTGGAGAACTGGCCGATGAAATAGCCAAGCTTGAACAGATATTCATCAATATCTGTAATTCCGGGAACTACCACATGTCTGATCCACATATCCACATGTTTCTGATCCAGATATTCCGCAAAGGCAAGAATGCCGTCATTAGGCTGGCTGGTCAGTTCTTTATGCTTCTCAGGATCGATGTGCTTGATGTCCAGCATGACTAAATCCGTCAGTTCCATCAGCTTATCCAGCTTTTTGATAAATGCCGTGTTGCCGGGTTTAAAAGCAATACCGGATGAATCAATACAGGTATGAACGTTATCCTTCTTAGCGAGAGTAAAAAGGTCAATCAGAAAATCTACCTGCATCAACGGCTCGCCGCCGGTGACGGTGATACCGCCATTTTTGTAAAATTCTTTATTTCTCAGAAATTGTTCATAGATCTCTTCGGGTTCCATCAGGGTTCCGCCTGTCATGGGCCAGGTATCCGGATTATGGCAATAAGCACATCGCATGGGACATCCCTGAACAAAGACTACAAATCTGGTTCCCGGTCCGTCAACGGTTCCAAAACTTTCTAATGAGTGAATTCTACCTTTCATAATATAATCTCCCTTCGGTTTTAATAAAAACCCTCCGGACGGATAACCGCTCGGAGGGTTATGTATTACCTGCTTACCAGAATTCTATGATTAGATAGATTCATGGAATGTACGGGAAATAACATCAGCCTGCTGCTCGGGAGTTAATTTGATGAAATTAACTGCATATCCGGAAACACGGATGGTGAGCTGAGGATAATTCTCGGGATGCTTCTGAGCATCTAATAATGTGTCTCTGTTTAAAACGTTAACATTAAGATGATGACCGCCCTTAGTTGCGTAACCATCTAATAATGATACTAAGTTATCTACCTGTGCGGAGCTTGCTGCTGCCATGGTTCATTACCTCCTAAATTATTAATGAAAATCATCCAATCCATCTTCAAGGGTAGGTACGCTACATGCCAGAGGAGTTCTGGAACAATCCGTGCATCCCATGGTCTGAACACTTTTTGACTGCTTTTCTGTGGCGTCAGTGTCGACATTCACATGTCCTACACCCATTGCCATGCCGGAATCCAGCATTTTTACAAGATCATCAATCATATTTTTCTCGTCCATTACGTTGCCTCCCTGAAAATGAATTTAGTTAAAATACTTATTTGTTTAAATCGATATCAATATCTCCGGCGAAAACTTTGTCTTCTTTACCAAGAGCTCCGGGGATGATGGTGAAGGTATTGGAGATACCATCCTGTGCATCATTGAAAGGAAGCTTGGATACAGAAGATAAGGATGCTACTGCACCGTGAGTATCACGTC
>JAGAQU010000014.1 GCA_017622575.1 Lachnospiraceae bacterium | reverse complement strand
CGGATTTACGGACAGCGAGGGGAATCCTCTGGACTTTATCACTGATGAAGCGGTGGACATTGCAGAAACCGTTGTCAATGCGGTCATGGTGGACAGGCTGAAAGCCGCCCTGCCTTTGCTGTCGGATAGTGAACAGGAGCCGATACAGGCAATCTTTTTTGACGGACTTTCCGAGCGTGAAGTCGGGGCGAGGTTGGGCATAACCCAGAGCGTTGTAAACAAACGCAAAGCCAGAATCCTAATAAAACTAAGAAAGATAATAGAAAATTCAAATTTGCACATTCTTTAATATTTTATCACATAATTTTCGTATAGCATAGATATCATCATCTCCTCATAAATCAAAAAACGATACTGCATAGAAACTTGTTCTACACAATATCGTCTTTCTTCCAATATTATACTTTCATCGTCTTGGCCAATGATGTAAGCAACGCTGCCATCTCCGGATTTCCCAATACCTTCATCAGTAACTCTGCATCTACTCCCTCCGGTACCGCAATCATATTACTGCTTTCCTCGGATCCTTTCATCTGTGGATTGAGATTTTCCTTATTATAAAAGGCATTCTCCATCATTTCTGCATTCTTTCTTCTGTCCTCATCAATAATATGTCCATATACTTCTGTTACCATGTCTGCCTGAGCATGTCCGGAATCTCCCTGAACGGCCTTGATGTCCCCACCACTCAGCTTCAGTTTATAGGTTACACTGGTATGACGCAGACTGTGAAATACCACATCCGGCAATCCAAGCTCATCTATGATGTCCTGCATCTTATTCCTAAGATAGCTGTCTCCGATTGGAAGACCAAAGGTTGTTGCCATTACCAAATTATAATCTTGGTATTCATTTCCCAGGGCTTCCTTGATTTCATCCTGTTCCGCTTTCAGTTCCACCAGACATTGAGCAACAGATTTTGGAATGTATACCTTGCGGGTACTGCTGTCTGTCTTTGGTGTTTTCAGAACCCTGACTGTTTTGTTGTTTTTCTTAGATGTCGGGAAGATCAGAATAATTTCCTTTGAGTTTAGTGCTTCCACTGCATCTCTGGAAACCCTTTCCACCTGCTTGCTGATAATCACATAGGACCTGTTGTTTGCAATCGCCTCTTCCGAAATATCCATCTCGTCCCAGGTAAGCCCAAGCAGTTCACCAATACGAAGTGTAGCAGTAAATGCAAGATGAAATGCTATTTTGAGCATTTTGTTATCACATGCATCAAGTGCCTGCATCAGCATCTCTGCAGTCCAGATTGCACGTTCCTGCGTTTTTACCTTGGGTACGGTTGCATCCACTGCCGGGTTCTTTTCCATCAGATCCCATTTTACAGCCTGACGAAAAGCACTCCTCAATATCTTATGAATTTCATTTACCGTGGATTCTGTAATCGTACCGGTTCCGTCCATGTTTTTGGAACTCTTTACTGCCGGCATTTCCAAAAGATCCTTATAATACTTTTCCATGAAATGCGTATTGATACTGGAGAGCTTTACCTTACCGATTGTCGGCAGAATGTAATTATTTATGAGACTGATATTTCCGGCATAAGTCGAAACACCCCATTTATCATGTCCGTAAATTTTTACATACTCTTCAATGAGTTCTTCCAGAATCGTGCATTTGGGTACCTCGAATTTACCAATGGCCATTTTGTACTCTATTTCTTTTTGCCGTCTTTCCGCATCCTTCTGTGTTGAAAATGTTTCAGAGGTCTGACGTTCCTTGCCATTCTCATCCTTAATTCTATAGATCACAGAAAATTTCTTTCCACGTTTTCTGATAAAAGCCATATTAGCACACCCCTTCCCGGTTCTCATCCAGCCATTTCAAAAATTCCATCCTGTGAATCCGAAGCACCTTCCCGGCGCCTGTACACGTAAATTTCTTCATCTGCATCCATTTTGTGATTGTTGAAGCAGTTACCCCTGCTAGTTCTGCTGCTTCCCGTCTTGAAATATACTGCTTTGTTTCAGCTATCATATCATCCGCTACCGTTTCATTATCTTCTTTATTTATACGATATTCGTTCTGTGCATTCAGGAATAGCTGGAAGCTTTTTCTTGATATCCATTTCTTATTGTTGAATATCCTAATGTCAAACAGATTCCTGTATTCACTGGTTTTGATGAGTTTCAGCATCTCCGACTCCTTAACGTCCAAAAGCATGGCAGCTTCCTCAAATCGGATATAGTCTTTTTCCATATCTGATATGGTGGGCATTTTGTCCGCCTTTTTATATACATCCTGCTGCTCATACCATTTCTCGAATTCTTCCTTTGGAATACGCATCACAAAATCGACGATTATAGTCTTACGGTTTTCTTTCTTCCATATTTCATACAGATTGGCATTATTCACTCCCAGAAGGTTTGCCGCTTCCTGAAAAGAATAGGATGTCTTTGTAAGTTCCTTTCCCGGTGCTTCTCCATTGACTTTTTTGTGCTTAACCTGGTTTGCATACCATTTTTCAAAACTCTCAATATCAATCCGCATCACTCCGCCGATGATTTCTGTCTTAAAAAAATTTCTGTGGACCAGCCAGTAACTTTCTGTCTTTTTCAGTCCCAGCAGTTTTCGCATCTCCGGTACAGACATTGTTTTCTGCAGTGTCGGATCCATGCTTACACGGTACTGCTCCATTTTCGTTCTCATATTTTGCAATTCTTCCATATATCGACTTACCTCCTTTGTCCCAATATAACATGCTGGCATTCAAAAGCTTTAGAAGGTAAATTAGTTCTTTTCCATCCTCTGATCGAGCCATTCATCAAAGCTTTTCTTGGAAATCCGGTATTTCGTTCCAATCTGAATCCACCGGAATTCGTTTTTCTTCAATAATTCATATACCGTCGGTCTGCTGATTCCAAGAATCTCCTGTAATTCCTTTACGGTATAGCAACGTTTTTCCTGATTAGTCATGACCTGTTCCATTATGCAATACCTCCCAGATTACCTTCCATGAATCCAACGACCTGCTGCTTTAAACGGTTTTTGATTTTTACCATCTTCTGCTGTACCGTTTCGTAGGAAATTCCCCTTTCCTCTGCAAGCACGCCAAGGGTTACTTCTTTACGGATGTATCTTAAAAACATATCCTGTTCTGTTCCCAGAATCCCCAGCTGACTGTTGAAAAGGTTATAATCTTTTCTCATGTCCCTGAGAATGTATGCATCCCTGATATACATTTCCGCCCTGTCCACTCCTTCCAGTACATTACCTGAAAAGTCACAGTTGATAAGGGCATCTCTTGTCAGTACATTTCTGATTGCTTTCTTTGCAGTCGTATCACTTGGCATCCCTCCAGGCTGTACTCTCACTCCCAGGTCACCAATACTCTGGCGGCTGTTGCTTTCCTTTTCTGATTCGATCATGTAACGAAGACCTTCTGTATATCCGTCCACGATTCCCATGAAGCTTGTATAATTCTTGATGATAATATCTACTCTCCTCTCAAACGAAGAGCTCATATATGTCTTAATCAGATTCTTTTCTGCCATTCCCGTTTCCTCCTGTTTCTTGTGAGTTGCTTTCGTTTACTCTTCTTTACATGGATTATTGTAAGTTAACGCAAAGTGAAAATCGTTCCCCAAACACCGAACAAAGTTCGGCGGGAGCGAACATTTACAATCCTGCAAGAACCTTCACCTGCGCAATGGCAGCTCTTCTCAGTTCCTTACTTTTAATCTGCTGCAAAGCAATAGCCATCTGCATTACTTCATCATCAATATTCTCATCCTGCTCCCCTGACAAATAGCTGACAGAAGTATCAAGTGCTTTTGCAATCTCTTTCAAAACGCTGTATTTCAGATCAATCTTGTCATTCTCATATTCTGAGATAGTGGATTTCTTGGTAAACAGAACCTCTGCCAAAGTCTCCTGTGTCATACCTTTTCTTAATCTGCATTCCTTAATTCTCTTTCCTAATGTCTTTTCCATCTTTCTCTCCATTTCCGGAGCAAAAACGGAAACAGACGCACAATAAGAAAGAGCCGGCAAAACGGTTGCCAATAAAACCGGTGGTAATATGCCACCTGGCGTTATTTCCGTTTTGTCGGCTCCTAATAGTTCTATGCTAATTCCAGCTCGTTACAAACTCTTGATATGCAGCGCCGACTCTGATGGTTCCTGCCAAATCTGACGGTTCGACTGCTATCTCAGTTATTCAATTTTTTCTGTTGATATATTCCGTAAATGGCAACTTTTATCCAGCTTTCTTACCAATTACATTTCCATTCCTATTCTCCTGAATACGGAATCCCTCTTCATCCACAAATACTGCTATATTGCTATTACATTTACTACAGATAATATCTACATTGCACTGACCGATGCACTTCATCAGAAGTTTGCCACACACTGGACAGTTTACATACTTTTTCATTCGTTCCTGAGTCATCTTCTTTTCCTCCTCTTCTTGATGACTCTATAGTATCATCTGCTATGTTTATAGCCAACGGACATTTCACTTTTCTGAAATGTCCGGCTTAATTGATAATCCTCGAAGTGAATTTATTCTTCGTAATTCTTGTAAGAAAGGAGAATCCCAATCTTCATCACTACAAAATTTTGCAAGTATATCCCATTTAGTTGAAGCCATAGCAGATTCAATAAATTTGACTGTTTGAGCATAATCTTCCTCCGTTACATAAGGAGCCGCATACCATGCCATAGCTTGTTTCATTATACTGTTATACATAATCACTTCAAATGGATCATCCAAATTAAATACTTCTTTTGCCTTTTCAGCAATTTCTTGTATCCTTTTTTCGTTTCCAACCACTGCATCTGTCTCAGTTATCTTTTTTCCCATCTCTGATGACGGATCTATTTCTGTCTCATACACTTTGGTAGACGTCCACAATGCTTTATAAGACAGTTCCTCTTCTTCATTTAGAAACTCATATTTTTCACCTTTCATTTTCAAAGCTAACAAATTTACAAGAAAATCCCCAATAGTATCTGCCTGCATAAGAGCTTTCCTGTATTCTCCATCTGGATCTTCATCATGAACATGTCCATATACCAGCTTTGAAGATTCAAGATGTGCATTTTTTCTTGCTAGATTCTGATTCAATGAAACCAATGTATCCAATACATCTTTCATTTCTTGAAAACGAACCACCTCATCTACATGATATACTTCTCTCACCAACTCTACCATCTGCTTGTTAATAGCACCCGAAAATAGTCGCTCAAGTTTTGCATTATAATATGCAGGATTTGTTTTCATTATTTCCAGATCTTCTTTTCTCATATATGTCTCAATATTTACCAGAATGTCCTCCATCAACGCATTTCTAACTTTTAACTGTCTTTTATTAGGTTTTTCAAGTAGATAGGATGAATCAATCAGTGGAATTATAAAGCCATGATATTCTGGCTTAAATACATACTTCAAACGCCCATTTACTGTTTTCTGAAAATCAGACTCTTTTAACAGACCTTTACTCTTTTCACATATTGCAATTATTTTTCGCCTCATTGTTCTTTCAGTCAAAGCCACGTTGGTCCTTGAATATTTAGAAAAAAATGCTGCTAATTCGGCTGCATCTATTTCTGAATTTCCAATTTTCTTTTTAACTTCGTCAGGATCAATTTCTCTATTTTCATCAGATAACAATTTACTATCATAGTCAGATTTTTTACTCATACCTTTCCTCCTCAAATAAACTCAGATTATGATATTAAAAGCTTGATGCTCTCTTTAATCGTTCCGCATTCTGTGTACTCTTTGGTTTTGAAACACTGACTCTTACCTGACCTGATTTTTCATTTTTCCCAGATCCTCTTCTGTTCTCCAAAACCATTACTCGCTCTTCATCCACAAGAACAACAATATCTCTGTTACATTTATTACAGGTTACTTCTATATTACACTGTCCCTGGCATTTCATCAGATGTCTTCCACATACAGGGCAGCTTACATATCGTTTTTCTTTTCTTTCTATCATCAATATATTCCTCCTGGTTTGTTTGTACCATTCAACGGATAAGGGAAATGAAAACCATTGATGATTATATATAAAAGGCAAATGAGTTCCGATATGCTAAAATTAGCACCATTTACCTCAAATACTTTTTGCTGATCTGTTTCAAATCTCATCTATCTAAACTATCACATCCTCTATTTTTTCTTATATTGAGTTACAGAACCATTAACAGTTGAATATACTTCATATTCGTTTCCATGATTCTTTACATATAACGCTAAAAACTTTGCCAGCTGCATTTTTTCAGAACGAGATAAACTTGACCATTTATCTGGCAATAGCGCTGACACAATAAATGTACTTGGAGAACTCAACGATTTCAGGTTTTGAACCATCTCATTCTGCAAATCAATTATTGGTACCGCATTATCTCTATCGCCTATGTATAACATTACACAATATTTCTGAAATGATGATGCGCTAAATCCTAATTCTTCAGCCACTTCCTTAACCCTTGCTATTTCTGTTTCTTCATAATTAGAATATATTCTTCCCATCTATAATCTCCTTTCTATGGTAGGTGCTACTTTATTGTTTTTTCATATAATAGCACCTACCCTAGAATAAGTCAAGGAATTATCTTTCCTCCATAAACCACATATTGTTATCCTCATAGAAAAGATGACTTTCCCTTCCATTCACAATACATGTATAGCGCATTCCTACACCTCCGGCTTTCAAGCTTGCAGCCCTGCGCACATCTGTCACTTTCTGTATCTCATATATCTGGCCGTCCTTCCAGATAAAGCTCCTTGGAAGAAGTCTGCCATCCTTGGTAAACTCGGCCATAACATTCACATATACCTTATTACTTTCCATTCCTGGCACCTCAACATTCTCTTAATATCTGTATGGTTCGTGACATTGTACTAATCCAGGTAATATACCCCAGTTCTTTCAGCCTGTTCATGTGCATGGCTATGGTAGATGTTGATCTCACACCTGACATTCCACACAATTCCCTCACTGTTGGAGGATATCCATGCTTATCCTGAAAACTGATAATATTTTCCAATACTTCACACTGTCTGTGTGTTAACTCTTTCTTCTTCATTCAATCACCCCTATCCAAAATACCCATGAGGATGCACCGTATGGTCTGACTTTGCATCACACGCAGACAATATTCTGTCCCGGTACATAAGTCCTCTCTGGATACTGTAAAATCCAAACCTTTTTCGGATGATATCAACCGCTTCATCCATCTTCATCTGTTTCTCACGAAACTGCGGATCCATGAACATATCAAGCTGTTCACAGAAATAATCTGTTACAAGATCAGTTCCCCGGATTCCAATGCTCCTTAGCGGTTTCTGGTAATACTCCGGGTTACTGTTTTTCAGTTCCATCTCATCCGCCGGCAGTCTGTAATTCTCCTTATAAAGTTTATATCCTGCCTCTGCAATTTCCCTGGTAATGTTGCTTGCATTCTTAAGCTTCATCTGCTTTGAAAAATAGAACAGATCCTTGTCCCTGATACTGATTTCAACTGTCCGGCACCGGAATCCATTTTCCCGAAGCCTTGCCGCAACACTCTCCGCCAGAATATACAATACGATTTTTACATCCTCATCCGTTTCCATATCTTTGGGAGTAGTCGTACTGTTTCCCACTGATTTGACAGGTGCAGATGTATTTTCCAGCTTGACCGGAGAATCATCATAACCATTTGCAAAAGCCCACAGAATGCTTCCCATCTTTCCAAGTCTTCTGACCAGAAGTGTTTCATCCGTTCTTGCCAGATCTCCGATTGTCAGAATTCCCATGCTGTACAGCTTTTTATTCGTTGCACTTCCCACATATAGAAGATCCGATACCGGAAGAGGCCATGCCTTCTCCTTGTACTCGTCCTTATTCATTGTTGTAATGGCATCCGGTTTCTTGTAATCGGAACCAAGTTTGGCGAAAATTTTATTGAACGACACACCGACGCTCACTGTTATTCCAAGTTCCTTTTTCATCCGGCTGCTGATTTCCTGTGCAATGCGGTATCCGTCACCTTTTATGGATACACTGTCTGTCACATCAAGCCATGACTCATCAATCCCATAAGGTTCCCTTTTATCCGTGTATTCCGCATAAATCTCCTGTGCCATTCTGGAAAATCTGAGATACAGGTCCATTCTGGGAGGAAGAAATGTGATATCCGGACAAACCTGTTTTGCCTGCCACAGAGCCATACCGGTTTTGACACCATGTCTTTTAGCGGTATAATCTGCTGTCAGCACAATTCCATGCCTTGCTTCCGGATCCCCGCCAACGGCAACAGGCTTTCCCCGAAGTTCCGGATGATGCAGAAGCTCTACTGATGCATAAAAGCAGTTACAGTCACTATGCAGTATTGTCCGACTCATTGATTCACCTTCTTTCCTTCCACTCTGTTCTGTCTGTATGTCTTTTGCTTACATGGGATAATATAATACTATTTTCAATGATATTCAAGTGAAGTTTTCTTCATGTTATCATTTCTAATGATATTTATATTGATTTTTCTTTATTTTAATGATATAGTGGATATACATTCATACAATGATATGATACTTATCACAGCAAATAGAAAGGCTATTCATTATGAAAGATTTAGGAAAGATCATCGCAAAGAACAGAAAAGTACATAAGATGAAACAGGCTCAACTTGCAAAGGAACTCGAAAGCTATAATATCTTTGTAAAGCAGAATACGATCAGTGCATGGGAATCCGGCATGACACAGCCAAGTGCCAGGCAGCTGCTTGCTATCTGCGAAATACTTGATATTTATGATGTGTACACGGAATTTATTGGTAAGAATCCGATCAATCCCTTCCGCAATCTGAATGAAGAAGGAATCAGCAAAGTTATGGATTATATCCGCCTGTTAGAAAAATCAGGCGATTACAAACTGGCTGAGATTATTCCGATTCACGTTATCAGAGAACGCAAAGTATTCTATACAACAGTTTCTGCCGGTACCGGTTCTTTTCTTGATGGAGAAGATTATGAAATGTACTCCTCTCCTGATATTCCGGAGGAAGCTACTTTTGGTGTTCATATCAGTGGAGACAGTATGGAGCCCCGCTACCATAACGAGGAACTTATCTGGATTGAGCAGACTGAGCAGCTTGAAGATGGTGAAATCGGCATATTCTACCTGGATGGAAATGCTTATGTGAAAAAATTCCAGAATAATAGAAAAGGAACCTATCTCATTTCTCTTAACAAGAAATATGATCCCATTCCGGTTACAGAAAACAGTTCCTTCAAGATTTTTGGCCGCGTACTATCCTAGTCCGTTTTATTGTACATCTGGTCTGATAGCATATACATGGTAGGAGGCGGAATCTGCCGCTTTATCCTCTGTTTACAGGAATTTTTAGCAAAGGGGGATTTCAGATATGGATACAGAAACTTTGACATGCAAAGTATGTGAGGCAAGAGCTGACTATGGAATCACGCAACAGCAGCTTGCCGATGCTACCGGTATCAGCGTTAGAACTATCATAAGTATTGAAAAGGGACATCAGTTACCTTCTTTATTATCCGCCATGAGAATTGCAAATTTCTTTTCTCGTTCGGTAGACCAGTTATTTGAATATAAAAATAATAACCCAGTACCGACCATAGGAGATGTTCACCATGAATGATAAAATTTTTAAATTCAAAACCATCGCTGTAGATTTTGATGGCACTCTTTGTTATAGCGAATGGCCTAACTGCGGTCCGCCAAATCATGCATTGATTGCTTATCTCAAGGAATGGAAACGAAATGGCAACAAGCTTATTCTTTGGACATGCCGTGACGGCGATGCTTTGACAAAGGCTGTCGAATGGTGTCGGGAACAAAATCTTGAATTTGATGCTGTCAACGACAATCTCCCTGAGATTATCGAACTCTATGGAAACAACAGCCGAAAGATTACCTGCGACTACTACATTGATGACCGAATGATGAAGATGCCAGAGAATATGTAATATCATTCTCTAGCATCTCTTGTATGAACTAAAGCGAATTTCTTATCAATGAATACGCTTGTGGCATAGAATTAATTATCAGCTTATCTGATACTGCAATACTTCCTGCTGGAATTTGCGAGCTATTTTGCATCCACATAGCTGGATAAACATATACTTCTCTTTTTTTACTATTTTTAACACAATAGATTTTTTGATTTTCACATATAATATCAAAGTCAGCATCTAATAGCGCATTTTCCTTAATCCCGAGTATAAGGCGAACTTGCTCTTTATACTCAATTGGTGCAGCAAGCTTCTTGGTCTTACTCCAATCAAGTAGTTGCTCTGCCAAATGCCTATCCAATTTGTTGTGAACTCGCTGATTCCAATAATGTTTCAAACAATCATGGCATGCTGTGGCACAATTCTTACTGCATTGTAAAATCTTATATGTTTCGTTCATCAAGTCAGATATTCTTCCAGCCAGCATAGAACTATAACCAGCTCCACTTGATAAGCTGTCAAACAAGAAAATGTCAACACATACCTTGTCCGATGCATACCTTAATCGATAACCACTCTTCATGTCACTGAATTCTATATCCAATAACTGCCCTGCTGCTAACACCATTGCCTCAGATAAACTTTGTGCTGCACTTTCAATCCATAATCCCTCATGTGTCGTATTAATTTGATTTGAATCCAATTCAATCTCTACAAGAATCATATCTGTCAAAAATTGATAACCTAAAAATGCAGTAACAATTCTATCAGAAGGATGTTGACATTTCGATCTAATTCTTGGATGTCTATACGGTTGGTCTTTCTTCTGCAATTCAATCATATTCTCCCCAGGAATTGCAGCACCACATTCAGTACAAGCAGTAAATCCCTCATTTTGAGGTCCTTCGTTTAAAATAGTTAATGGCTGATCTACTAAACGTCCATAACGAATCATTAAATAATCAAAGGACTTTTTCATTTCTTCATCTTTAATTGGTGAAGCATAACTAGGAAGTTCTGCATATGTCATTTCAGCCTCTGCTTCTGCCTCTCTAATACTTGTTCCACCTTCTGGAGCAAATCCCCATGGTTTAATCATATGCTTATATTGGATGCTTTCTTGTCTACAAAATGGACATACCTTCCCTGGATCCTCCATGCCCACCCAATTACAGGAACTATTTTCACAATAAAAAATAGAACGATAATACTCCTTACTATCGAAGTACTTACGAGCCGGATGTGCTTTATCTTCATCTCTAAATTTTGAATGAAAATTATAAATACCACCCGACTTGTATGTCTTCTTATTAACAACAATTAGTCTACCCGGGGCATATTCACTAATTGCCATATCTAATGCTCTATCAGGTTCTTGCTCAATCTTATCTCCTGTCCTGTTTTCAATACTAAATCCTACCACATTTCTTGGGAATGAATATGTAGGGAATATACCTTCTTCCAAGAAAACATCTAGCACTTTCTTCTCATTATCATTGGAATCAAAATAATCATCCCTAAAGTCATACACCTTTCTCTTCAATGTTTCTAAAGCTTGCACTAACACCTGCTTTTGTTCCTCAACATGAGAATAATCTCTTCCAGGTACCAAAGATTCCAATTCCTGATTTGTAAATGATTTATTTCTGAGAAATTCAAAAAATAAGTTTAAGTGATTATTAATGAAATCTATTATCCCCATTGAATTTGCAGAAATATCATAATTATTAAGATACTCAGATACATATATTACATTGAGATGTCGATATATCAGTTTCTGATTATCTGTGTCAATAAAAGGATGCCTTGGTTCTCCTGCAATAATTTTTTCAGGATGATTAAAATAGTAGCTATCATGAGGACCATTATCCGTATATGTAACAATGGTAGATATCGCAGAGCCTCTACGACCAGCTCGACCAGCTCTCTGCTGATAATTTTCTCTCATTGGAGGTATATTTCTCAATCCTACCGCCGTTAATGAACCAATATCAATACCCACTTCCATCGTAGTTGTACAACTAATCACATCAACTGGTCCTTTGTCATCAATATATACATTTTGAAATCTCAATTCGTATTCTTCTGTTGTTGACCACATATCAATCCGCTGATCTTTGTGTGATAGCTGCGCTGTATGTTCCTCTGTATTAATTCTCGTCATCAATGCGTTCTTCTTACCTTCTACCGCATCTAAAATCGGTTTTCTCCAGAAAGACAGACCTTCAAACTCATTATCTGTCATCTGTATAGGCTCACCATTACAACACCATACACATTTATCCCATAATGTATACGGAAATACTCTTCCACAGCTTGGACATTTATACCATTTTTGCTCATCATCAAATTTCAAAGTAACTAATTGTGGATTAATATATAAATTCTCGTTATCATCCTTTCCTTTTTGCGTAAACTTCAATAACTGCCTATATAATACTAATTGTTTCGCTTCATCTATGCCATTTTCTTTAAATAATTTTTCAAAACGCTTTGGGAATTTCCCCTCTGGATCTATACCAAAACGTGGGATGTTAGTAATGCTTCTACGAACATTCCTGTTTATGTCATAATCATAAGCATAACTATCAGTAAGTACTTCTGCTGCCCATGCGGCAAAAATCGCATAAAATTCATCCTCTGATAGCTTAATTCCATTATTTTCAAGGCACTCAACAACTTCATCAATCAAATCATAATTACATGGTTCAATCCAGCACAATCCCAAATCAGTAAACGATCTAAAATTACTACATAATATCTTAAGTAAATATCTCGAATATAACTCCGGTACTGTAGCAAACTTCTGCTTTTTCAATTCTGCATAATCAATATTTCTAGCCCTTCTTCCCCTTCTCTCCTGCCTTTCAATAACTTCTTTCATCGTCTGAAGATGATCATGCATATCCTTTTCATCATTACCATAAAAAAAGCGCAGTTTATTATCTAATGCAACCTTTAGAAATGCAATATATAGTAAATCCATACTTGGATCTCTATCAGTAGCTAGAGCCCAATTAGTTAACTCTTTTGCCGAAACTGTAATGGCTTTTCTCATTGCATCTTCATCTGCAACCGAAGTGAGTTCCTTTGCTAATGTAGCAGCTCTCTGTCTACTATCAGAAAACAGAAGGACTTTCCTTCCAGCATTTGGTGTAAATTCTAGTTTTGCTACATCTGTAATCACTGGTGGCTGTATCATTAATTGTTCTGAAACCAAATGAAAGAATGGTTCATTACCTTTAGTCGCAAAATCTGAAACATGCAAATGCATTTTTTTACATCGCGGACATGATCCAAAAGTGAGAATATTAGGTGATTCTTTTGGGCTTTTTATACTGTATGCAACATGCAAATAATTTGGTTCTTCAGCATGCGTATCGTTCTGTTCAATTCTTCCCGCTATAGAATTCAACCATCCGATTTTTACATCTTTTTTACTACCCAAACTCATGTTATCCGGAATAATATAATAATGTACCTCTTTAAAATTTTGTTCAAAAACAATACCCTTTTTGTTCCATACGAAACACGCTTGAGGCTCCATTTCATCAATGTATCCTCTTAAAAACAATGCCCCACAAGTTCGATCATTTAGTAATTCATATATTTTTCCACCACAACGGCAGACATCCTCATGTTTGCCTATATATATCTTTCCTAATGGAATATGTGATGAGTGCTTCTTTTCTGTACAATTAGGATTTGCACATGCATAAATTCCAGAAATACCTCTAAACATCATATGTAGACGAGATGGAAACAACACTTGTCCATCTTTTCCCTTGGCCAATGGAGCTATTGACAGCAATACGCTCGTAGCCTTCTGCGCCACCCATTTCTCTTCACTTGGAAAAACTTTATCTGCCAGCTCATCATATGAAATAGCATTTCCACGACAACACTCCATAATTTTCAACAATGGCTGAACTTTTACAAGAACATCATACAACCAGTTTTCAACCATTTTTTCATTTGAAAAATCGCAATTTTCTACTGGCAATTCCATCAGTTCACACACTTTTTTAATAGCCATCAATTTATTATCCGAATGTAAACTATCTATATCAAATGATGATATAGCACTAGCGTTTATTTTCTTCGCACCTTCGTATTTAACTTCTTCCCTTTCTCCAGTAATAATTTGTATATTAGAGCTTTCATCATCACTTAATGCTGTTAAATCACATACAAATTTCCTAACCTTCTTTTCCTCATTCTGCGGAATACTTGCACTAGTCAAAATAAACTGAATTTTATTCCTTGACACACCCAATTTATGCAAAAATCTACGAATTAACAGAGCTACTTCACCACCCGAAGCACCTCGATACATATGCGCTTCGTCGATAATAAAGAGTAGTTTATTCTCTTCTGACATAGTCAGCCAATCTCTTGTATCTTCCCACAAACTCTGCTCTTCTTGTCTCATCAACATGTACTCTAGCATCGAGTAATTGGTGATAAGAATGTCCGGCGTATTACATTGCATTTCAAAACGAGTTATCAGCTCTGCATCTCGATTATCGGTAATATGTTTTCCTTCAATCAAACCATCAACAAAAGCTTCTAAATTGTATTTTGAAGGATATTTTCCCATTGACTTTAATTGTTCAACAGTTTCTGCATCCCTATATATAAGATTCTGTCTAAGTGTCTCAGATAGTGCAATATCCTGCTCCCGTTTCATATCCCCCGCATACGGAGTTCTTCCTGTGTACATACCAAACTGTGGTCGTCTTTCACTTCCAGTATAATCAAGAAACATCTTATAAAAACTATCTGTTCCTATCATTCTTCTTAATCTACCAATTTGGTCTGAAACTAATGCGTTCATCGGATACAACATCATCGCTCTTACGCCACGTTGCTTCCATGATAATTGATTTTGCCTAGCCTCTGCAACAAGTTTTGTTACCATTGGCCACATAAAACATTCTGTTTTACCAGAACCCGTTCCTGTAGCAACAAATAATTCATTTCCACTATAGAAATTCTCTATTGCCTGAATCTGATGAATATATGGACTACTATATACCCCCATCTTCTTATCAATCATTTGTAATAAAATTTCCTTGATATGCTTCGGTATTTTATCACTCTCACTAATTCCATTAATCACACTTACATAAGCAGGGTTTGCCTCAATATAAGGTTCCTTCCACAGTACGCCTTGCGTCTCTAACTCATCCCGGCACAATTCCCTTAATTCATCATTCTTACCAAAATATGCCGTCTCAATATAGTCAATCAGTCTTCTCTTAAGTGCCTCATGCGTATTAACAATACTATACTCATCCATTATTCCTTCTCCTTTAGCCTTATCCCTAGTCCATTTTCAAGAAGTCCCTTTATTTCATCCCAAATTTTTATAGGTACCACATAGTTCAATTTGTCATCAAAGCTTCGCTCAGGCCAACAATATGTTTCTAGAATGCGTTCCTCTCGTAAAGGTAAACGACAGAATAAATTGAGAAGAATCACGGATCCCTTATGCTCATACAATGCATTCATTTGATTTTGATACATTTTACGAAGACCTAATATCACACGTCTCTCTTCTTTACCTTCAGCTAATAACTCCTCAAGTTTACATATAAAAATTTCACCGTTTTCAAACTTCAACAAGTAGTATTCATGTAAATCATTATATAGTGACATTCTGATTAGATGAAACATCCTGGATTTATTCAAATTGTCTTCCCAAGATTGATAAGGTGCTCTTTTAGCTGTACTGTTAAAAATTTCATAATTACTAATGTCATCCACCTTGAACCATTTGGCTTTTTTATACAAACTCAATATATACTCATCTATACCTATTATTGAGCAAAAGTCTATATTCATGCTTTCTGCATGAACGTCCTCAAAAATACGTGTAATGCCAACTGCTTGACATTTCTTACCATAATTTGTTGCACCTAATATCCGAACTATGCCACTAGCACAAGGCTGTACCTTCCCCTCCGGTAAAATTACATTCATTTTACTGTTCAGTTCTATAAGTTCTCCGCCAAATATCATCTTATTACGAATATCGATGGCCATTTCAGAAATTCTATCTTCTATCTCTTTATCCGTAGAAGATATCCATTGCTTACATTCTGGAATACACTCTACAAACCCCCATAGAACTTCTTTTCCACGGCCAAGAATATATGCCTTACTTTTAGTACCATTACTCTCAGACGTTCTATCCATGATACAGGCTCTAATCCAATAGCTTAATGCAGAGTATACTAATCTGCCTAAGTAATAAGAAATCGATTCATCCCTATATGGAAAAAGGTGCATATCATTTTGCATCGTTTCAACCATATTTTTGTTCATCGCATCACCACCTATTTATCCGATGTAGAATTCACTTTTTTCAATAATAGCAGTTGCGTTCTCATCTGCTTTACAATCAAACACTTTAGAAACAACTGATTTCAAAACATCTCCTATCTGTCCTTGCATGAAATTAAAGTAAATACTAAGAATAAAACAAAAATCCAAAGCAACCTTCTTACCCATTATATGATTAAGAACCAATCCTCTAAAATACTGGTTGTAATATTCCTTGCACTTTGTTACATCATGCTCCACCGTCATACTATCTAAAGAATATTTGCCTATCCATAGTGCCTGTTTCTTCTTGAAATGGAGGTAGTTACTTATGTCCATAGTGATAGCATAATTATTAATACCACAAGACATCATTGATAGATGTGTCAATGTCGCTACTCCTACAATTATCACTTTTCTTGGACATTGCCTGCATATTATTGAAAAAGAAACCTCATCATAATCATCCAATAATCCTGGTAAATACACTACATAACTGTCTGATTCGTTGATAATTCCAACAATCTTATTAATATCATCTTTCTGTTTCACCATCTGAATCATTAATGGTGTTTTCGCATCAATAAGTGCTGAAATACAGGATGCCATTTGGTATGCAACATCATCTGTAACAATAACCGCTTTATTGCTTAACATAGCAGAAAGAAGTATCGATGTAATTTCTGATGATTCGTTGAAATAAACAGATATGTTATCACATAAATCATCAAACAAATCAACAACATTGTCGGATGCTTCACACTCTTCGGTATCTTCCTGTAGCTTATCAGAATTCATTACAATACTTGAAGATGTGGTATTAGCAGTAATAGTGTCTCCTTCTACTCCCAGTTTACTCAAAAGAATAGTGTCCACCTTTTTTTGAATAATGTGTTGCTCAAAATTATCAAAATACTCTTTCTCATATGCTTTCAGTCGATCCATAAACTCCTGAAGCTGCTCTTTTTCTTCTTGGAGTAATTTCAATTCTGATTCCATCTGAGTTTTTCTATCAGTATTATTCTGTAATTCGACAAGAAGACCGTCTATTACATTATCTAATTCCCTCTTTTTTTGTTCAAATTGTTCTTGAAGTTGTTGCTCTTCTTTTGCAAGTTTATCTTTTAACGCCTCTCTTTTCTTTAATTCTTCATCAGCTAAAGCCAAAGCCAAATCATGTTGTTTTCTTTCACGTAACGCATTAAACTCTTTATCTTCTTCCATTTGACGTAGCATAATCTCTCTATCAAATTCTGCACGCCATTTTTCAGTCAACTCCTCCATTTGATGTTCTAACTGATCTTTTATTTTTTCTAGTTCAGACGCTAACTCTCGGTTCATCTTTTTTGCTTCAGAATATTTTTTCTCAAGTTCTCTCTTTTCTTTTGATAATTGAGCTATTTCTTGAGTATATTCCTGTTCTATATGTTTTTCCGCTTTAAAAACTGCATCTGCAATTTCCTTTTTATGTTTTTCTATTTGCTTAACTTGATGCTCAATTGTACAGGAGCACTCTTCATCTAATATAACTCCTTGCAATTTAAGCATCATAAAGTAGAAATCTATCGGTACTTCTGTTGCCGACACATCAACAATTTTAGAATACAACTCAACTAATTGTTCTGCATTATACGTCTTTATTTCTTCGATAGATATTGGAGGCTTAATATATTCTGTCATTGCCTCTTCAAACTTACTTTTATAGTTTTCTAAAATCCGAACTATAACGCCTTTATATGTAACATCGCCTTTTTGGAACAAATCAAATGCGATTCTTGGCATATATAATTTTACTATGCTTGACTTTTTATCTGGACGATTTGACCCTAGTTGTTTAACATATTTCTTATAAAAATCTGGACGCTCCTTAATTGGCTTTAATAGAATCTCTATATCTGCATGTTTACATGCGACCTGTATATCCTTAATGTCAAGCATATCTAGTATGCTAAAATCAATTTCGTCCATAGTTTCCCTCCGATTCTAATAATGTTATTACTGGCTTTGAAATCATGTTCTTCTTCAAAATCCTTTGTATCTCTCTGTCTAGCATCTCATTTTGATTAAGCAAATTAATTAATCTCTTTCGTATTTCAAACGGAATATTTATAGACTCTTTATTTTGATTAATCACAATGCATTTCCATATGTTCTCAAAATCTGTTCCACCATTTGTGACAGTGTCTATACCTTCATTATACAAAATACCCATTAATCGTTGACTTTGTGCAACTAAAATAACGTCATTCTTCGATAAATTATCTACCTGAATGTCAACTATTCCGGTATTTTTTTCTATTTCTCCATTTTCATGAATTACCACTACATCAAATGAAGTGTTACCTGATATTTGAATACCAGAACATTTTATTTCATTAATTCCATCTATTACTTGTTTCTCGCCATCGTTTTCCACTATAATATCAATTTTATACGACTCATAAATAATTCTCTCTTTGGTCAATACCACACCATTTGAAATATATTTTCTGTCAATGTTAATCACAGTCTCATTAGTATCCATATATACTCTTGCGACTTTATCATTAATAAATATTTCATTATATAGTACTCTGTTTTCCTTAAATTCATATACCTTTGGTTCTTCATTTCCTGAGGAGATATAGCCATACACAGTCTTAATATTCTCATCCACAACATAACCATCCTCATACTTTATCACTGGTGGCCACATCGGTAAAAACTCTGGTTTCTTTTCCAATAAGTGAACTTTCAAATTATTCCTCAAATACTGACATAATGTTTCATATTGAGAATCTAATAAACTTGATTCAAAACATCCTTTATACACATTCCACTTATTATCCTTTAACCCAAGAATACCTACCTTTTGCATATTAATCCCAGGAACAAAAGAGGGGAGCACTGGTTGTCTTCGTACCCAATAATACTCCGTACCACATGAAATAGTATCACCATGCCTAACTTTCTTTCCACCCTGTCCTGTTACTGTAAAAATCGCTCCATCAGAAGAAAAACCATCCGCATAATCCGACCAATTTTCTGACAACAGAGGAGCAATTTTCTCAGGAAGATAAGATATAAAATAATTTCTTCCATACATCGGAATATAGTCTATTCCAATCAAGGAAGTCTCTCTTGGTGAAAATCGTTCATCACTAATACGATACTTTACTTTACCATCCAAAACAGCAAACGCATTGGATTCCATTGCCTTTCTCATTAGTGTCTCAGATATTTTGCGGAAACCAATATACAATCGGAAGTATTCTTTCCCCTCACATCTCATATATATTGGTAATCCCATTCTTTGGTACAATGAACTGGATGAAATCGCATCAACTCGTCTTTCACATTCTGCTGAAATGTCTGTCTTTTTATAATGACTAAAGAAATTCGAATATTTACTTCCTGTTAAATGAACAGGCTCCCCACATTCTGGACAGATAAAGCGATTTCTAGAATAATAACTCGATCTGTTATAATCATTCGCATTTGCTTCTTTTAGTTTTCCACGCTCATAAAAATCAATTGCAGTTTTCATCGCTCCTCCTTTATCCAGATTCTTTATCTTTATTTGTTTAATCTTTTTGCATACTCATATAGTCTCTTGATTTGTGCATCTGGTTCATCTGAATATTCACTTCCAAATAACTCAGAAAAACCCTTGTATGAACTGAAACCTAACATATAAATTGCCATTGCCATCGCAATGTCTTCCGATTCCATATTCAAGCTACTAGCAACTTGATTAAGTTCCTCCACAACTGTATCATGTGGAACCCTATCCTGATTTTCTTGCTTCACAACTTTGTCAATAACGCTTGGTAAAACCATGCACATCTGATAGAATGCGTCTTCTTCTCCTGATACCAGCGAATAAAAGTTATCTAAACTCACTCTTCTAATTCTTCGATGAGATACTTTCTTTCCATCAACTGTTGTCTCCCACTTTATGTTCTGGGATTTTTTTGCAATAGCTTCAACTAAGAAACAAGCACAATCATCATCATCTAATAACTGACTTTGCATTTTAATATATGTCTTTCCTGCGGAGGCGGAGTTCATCGTATTATGCTTATTCTTCATTTCAACATATATGGTGTGAACAACATCTCCATCTGGTAAAACTATACCGTTGGGATTTTTATAAATTACATCCCATCCACCCTCTGTTCCATTATCAGGCACTGAACAATTCTCAATATATTGAAAAATGCGTTGATGAAAGTATCCAATATCATTATTATTAGCCTTATCTCTTTGTCTGAATATTTCATTTCCAACCATTTCTTCCCATGATGTTTGATATACGGTTTTATCAAAAATCATTTTGATGGGATCAATAATATTATGATTAAAGCGCTTTATATCAAACGATTCAAGTTTTTCACCGTACTTTTCAATTGTTGCTGCAACATGCTTAACAAAATCGTCTTCACTTATAAATCTTAAACTCCACTCCATTAGATTGCCTCCTTAATTTGTTTTTCTTTTTCAATCAATTCCAACGTCTTCTTTATCTCAATCGCAATATCATGTGCCAAGCTAACCGGAACAGCATTTCCAACTTGTTTATATTGAGACATAACATTTCCGCAAAATTCCCATGAATCCGGAAACATTTGACAACGCGCATTCTCCCTTACGGTAAATGGTCTTGCTTCCATTGGATGACATCTTTCTGTCTGTTTTTGAGAAGGAGATGTGAGAACTGTAAGTGACGGTTCATCTAAACTCATTCTTCTAAGAATTCCTGTTCTTCCACCTTCCATATCCCAACAACTCTTCATATATTCTTTTGCAACTTCCGGATCAATGTCACGCCAATATCCGCCCGGTGGCACCAATTCAAAAATTTTTCGTTTCTTCTCGCCATACAGTACTCCCGGTCCGTCTGGACAATCCAAAAGAACATCTCTCAATACTGGCTTATACTCATGGGGCTTTGGAAAACTAAAAGTCGCATTCTTCACCAAATCATTCCTGATACCTATCGTAATAAGTCTCTCTCTCTTTTGAGGTGCACCATAATCCCATGCATTCAAAACTTGTTTATTTATGGAATAACCAGCATTTTCAAATATATGAAGCATTGTTGAATAAGTCTTTCCATGATCATGAGTCAACAATCCTCGCACATTCTCAAACAGAAACATCTTTGGCTGAAGCTTCTCTAAGAAAACTGCATAGTGGTAAAACAGTGTACCTCTAGCATCTTCTAACCCTAATCTCTTACCTGCATATGAGAATGCCTGACATGGTGCTCCGCCGGAAAGAAGACTTAGCTCTCCTTTTTTTATCGAAAAATAATTTTCCAAGTCCAAACACGAAATATTAGCAATGTCATCATTGATTACATTCCATTTTGGTCTATTTCTCTTAAGAGTATCTGCGGCATCTTTATCAAATTCTACTAATCCAATTGTGTCAAATCCTGCACTTTCCACTCCTAGTGCTAATCCACCTGCTCCTGCAAACAATTCAATTGTTGTAAACATTTCTTTACCTCTTTTATCTTAAACTTTGTTTCTATATCTCTTTAGATTCACAATTCTCTGTTTCAACCAACTCCATAATATCTTCAATTTGGCAGCTTAACACATTACATATTTTGCATAAGACCTCTGTTGAAACATTTTCGTTTTTCCCCATTTTTGCAAGTGCATTTGTTGTTACTCCTGCTCGCTTTCTCAATTGAGTTTTACTCATGTTTAAATCGATTAACATTTTCCATAGTTTATTATAATTTACTTTCATGTCCTCTTCCCTTAATCCCTTGATAAACAAAGTTCTTAGTTCTTAGTTTCTATAAGCAAATTATAACAAAAATGATTGAATTTCTCAATCATGTTTTGAATATATCAACACACATCTCGTACATTAACCATTCCTTCACTACTACTATACTAATCCCTATGCTGTCCAATTATCTGGACTTACAAAGGCTCGAGAAAACCAAAAAAGCCATAGTCACCATAACTACAGCTTCGCCGTTTTTTCTCATCTCACATTCATATTTTTCTCTTTTTTGTCTTTTTTGGTGCTTACACCATTAACACTTATCTTTAACTCCTCGTCCCTGATTTTCTCTCTAATCGATTTTCGCTTGCCCCTCTCGTTTTCTTTTTCTCGAAGGTATGCTTCCACTCCAGGTAGATAATCCTCCAGATTTCCGGACTTCTCTTCTGTTATAGGATTGATATCTATCTTGATGCCGGCAATCTCAAACGCATCTTCATGAAGTACATTGAACAAATCATCTTCTCTTATGGAACCCTTATATTCCACCACAACATCCAAATCAGAATTCTTTTTTTCCAATCCACGACATCTGCTTCCTGACACTATCACATTTACAATATCTGCATCCAATATTTCTTCATCAATCTTATTCTGAACATAAGCAGCTACCAGTTCCTCAATATCTTCTGCACTTTGCCCATCCACTTTATGAAATAATTTTTCTGTCTTTGATTGGAATTCAGAAACGATATCTGACTTAGTTTCACCCGGTTCCTGTAGTCCGGCCTGTTCAATCTCCCTCTGCTTTACCTCGAGTTCTGTCCAAAGTTTTCCCAGAACTCTGTTGAGAAACACATTGTTATTTTCCATCAGTTCAAATTCCATATCCTTGCAATCATACAATGTTGTAAGTTCTCCGATTCTCTTATGATAATTTCCATACTGAATTGCTTCCTGAAGCTTATCGTCCAGTTTACATGCTTCTTTTCTTGTAATTCTCTCCCAGATATCATCCTTTTCTGAACGAATCACAAAGCCACTGCCATCATCATGCCGTTGCTCTCTCATGTGAAGAACATCGTCTTCTCCCTTGATTTTGCAAGTGAAATCAAATTCATTATAGCCCATCTCCCAGTAATATCCTGCACGTGTCAATGTAATGTCAGTGATATCATCTGCTGTAATCATCGCATTTTCTGTACTAATATTCTCTCTATCCATGTCTTTATTTCTCCTTTTCATAGGCGGCACATTAAGGCCGCAATCGTTGTTGCTTCGCAAGTTAGTTATACCGAAAAAATAGTTATACCGAATTCTTCGGAAAATCTTGATTTATCAATGATTGCTCACTAGAAATTCGGTATAACTTTTTTGTGCTTGTTAGTGTAGCGAAGGTAAAAATCCGTCTATCGGCACTAAAGTTCGGTATAACTTTTTCGCATTACTGCTCTCAAAAGGGAACTGCCAAAGAGTAGTCCGCCCATGTTTTATTTTAAGCCATATAGTCTTTTTAGCATTTCTTCATCCTCAACTTTGTAAGTTGTTTGAGATATTTTCTCTGTTGGGGATGTGCTGCTAATTGCTTTTTCGATAGCCTTTCTCTTTGTCTCCGTATCAGCATGAGCATAAACCAAAGTTGTAGTAAACTGTTTGTGTCCAAGCCATTGCGAGATAAGTGTAAGATCCATTCCATGCTGATACAAATGCATAGCTCTGGAATGTCTCCATAAATGTGGGTGCACTCTCTCAGGCACCTCATTGCATTCTTTTCGTGCCATTTCAGCATATATATTCATTCTGACTCTGATAGTATCATCACAAATCTTTTCCATAACACCATGGCGAACAGAATAAAAAATATAGTTCTGTGATTCCCAAGTTTCCCCTTCATGAAATTCTTTCATGTAATTCTTAAGATGCTGGACCGTACTTTCCATCAGTGGAACTATACGTACCTTATTGCCTTTCCCATGAAGCTGTATGCTGGATGTTGAGCTCACTTTAACTTCACAGATTTTTACATTTATGATTTCCTGTATTCTTGCGCCTGTATCATAAAGCAGAATCATAAAAAACTGGTCTCGTAATCCTATTCTGGTTTTAGGATCTGGCATTCTTAAAATAGTCTCCACTGCAAGCTCAGACATATATTCTACCTTTGAAAAAGGGTCATCCCTTTGGACTTTTATTGTTGAAATCTCACCCATTAGAGATATATATTCAGGATGAACCCCGGATGCATATGAAAGAAATGACTTGATAGCTGCAAGTCGATTGTTTCTTGTGGCAGGAGAAAACTTTTTCTCTTCGGTGAGATGATCAAGAAATGCGTTGACAGTTTCTTTATTGATCATTTCAAATGTCACCGACATGTATGAAATGTGCCTTTGATTAGAAATGTATTCAAGCAGCTGATTAAGGGAAATCCTGTAATCAACTACCGTATTCTCACTTACGTTTCTTTGCACAGGAAGATATATCGTCAAAAAATTTCTAAACAAGGTAAACAGCTGTACATCCTTTACTCTTCCCATGGCTCTACCTCCGGAATCATTGCATTTAGATGACTCCAATCTACTCCGGCAGATTTCGTCAGATTTTCCGGTAAAAGATGAATGTAGTATGCAGTTGAACTGATATTCTTATGTCCCATGTAAGCCTGAAGATATGGAAGACGAGAATTGATGTCTGTTTTTTCATCTAACCATTTATTCAGAACTGCTGTTGCGAATCTATGCCGTAAATCGTAAACTCTAACTGCAGGCAATAGTTCTTGGGGTATGTCCGGGCGGGACGCAGCATAGAACTTTTTAAACCTGTAGGCCATTTGAGCGGCGGTGTGCAGACCGCCGCTATTGGTTGGAAAGAAATACTCACTTTCTGGAAACTTAAAATCTCTCTTCATTGCATAGTTTCTTGCCAGTGTAAGCATTTCATCTGACATGACAATAGTTCGGCTTCTGTTCCATTTGGAATTAATTACTCTTATTTCACCAGTATTCAGATCTACATTTATGCGCTTTAAGGTTCTGCTTTCCTGTGGACGCAATCCACATGTATATGTCAGCCTGAAATATGTACAAAATTTCATCTGTTCGAATACAGTGCCACATTTATTACAGTCAGCTTCACGAAAGAAGGCCTCCAGCTCTTCGTCACTGAAAATGTAAGGTACAAAGATAGTTTTCCCGTTTAGCATGCCAGTTGGAGGAATATAAGGATTCTTGCCAATAGCTTTCTGATATTCTGCTAATGTTCTCAAAAATGCAACTCTCACATATGCAACATTTCTTGTACGTGAATCAAGAGCATCTTTTATCCACTCCAGCGTTATTGATTGAGTGATTAATTCTGCATCAGGAAAGTTTTCTAAGCAATAATTATCAAAGGATTTTGCTCTATCCAGATAGGTGCTTTCGCAATGATGTGTGGCTACCTTAAGTTCGATTAGGCCTTCCATATCTGCAGCCATCTTACTCTTAAATACATGATTCATTAGCAAAACTCCTTTCTGGCAAGTGGGATTCCGTCGAAAGTCAATGCACATTCCTTTAAGTTAGATGTATCCAGAGAAAGATACTGTCTGACAGAATCCACGTCATTATGCCCAAGTATCTGCGCTATTTCTGTTGTAGGACTTCCAGATACCAGAAGCTTCTTTGCGAGTCGTCTTCGCAGTCCGTGAAATCCTTTTCCATCAAGTGCCTGACGTTCAATACCGGCTCTTCTTTCATAGCGTTTGAACATATCACCTATAGCGGCAGGATCCACAATCGCATAACAGGGTGGATTAACTCGTAAAAACAGTTCGGGATTTTCAGAGGCAGGTCGGGCATTCAGTATATAATCCTTGATAGCTTCTGCCGATTCATGAACCAGAGGGATCATGATTTCTCGACCAGTCTTTTTCTGCGTCATTCTGATTTCACCCTTACGCCAGTTTATGTCCGAAAGCTTTATTCTGATTATGTCAGAAGCTCTAAGTCCTGTTGTAGCTGAAAGTTGTATGATGGCATAATCACGTTTCCCGGCATCTGTGTCTCTGTCAATTACAGCAAAGATGCTGTTAAGTTCTTCGTCAGTAACATAGCTCTGCACAGGCATTTCCCTGTAGACTCTGTATGAAAATAATTCAACACAATCAGGCGCAGGTACATTATTCTCTTTCAAAAACATGTGGAAATATTTTAGGTAAAGGAGGATGTTGTGGAGAGATGCGGCCTTTACCTCAGATGCAGTTTGCAGAATGAAATTCCTGACTGTATCAACAGAAACATCAGCTAAAGAAAAGAATCCTAAACTTTCAAGATAATAAAGATATTTTCTGACAACCCAACGCACATCATCGCGTGTATTAGGACCGTAGTTTTTCCATCCAATGAATTGATCAATAAGGTGCTCGTGTTCTGGACTAATTACATAGATAGTTCCATGCATATTGAGTCGAATTCGAAGCGCGCCTGTGGTATAAAATTCATCCATCTTAGAAATGATAGATCTGATTTGGCGTACATAATGATCTGTGATTTCACCTCTGTCCCGTCTTTCAACATTACAGGCAAGGTATTCAGCAGATGTGGCTGGCGAGTAATATATTTCACCTTTGGCTTCGTAGTAATGGACTACATGCATCATGTTTGGTATGAAATTTCTGTAGATAGTATACGAGCTGTACCCAATCCGCTGCATTTCATCAGTAAGCCGCTTCATCAGTTCATTAATAGTTACTTTTTGTTGTTCCATGGCATTTAGCCTCCTTTCTATTGCTAGACTTAAGTCTGCTAAATCCATGGTATCAGTTATAAGATAGGCAGAAAAGTTATACCGAAATAAAGTATCTGCTGAGGTATTTTGGTTCAATAAACAACGATAATCATAAAAAAGTTATACCGAATTTCTAGTGAGCAATCATTGATAAATCAAGATTTTCCGAAGAATTCGGTATAACTATTTTTTCGGTATAACCAATTTTGTACCGAATTCGGTACAAACTTTGCAAGCAGTGCCCTCGTACGTACACGAGCGCGTTTGCTTGTTGGAGGCACATCCCCAATCCCCTTAGAATGTCATCTCCGATGCCAAACTACACCCTCACTTTGTGAGTGCTGATACATTCCTGCTCTGCCAGAATTACAAAAAAAGAGGGCAACCACCAACTTCCACTTTGATGATTGCCCATATGCTTATCTCTGCTGCTGCCTTTTCTTTTTCAAATCTTCCTCCTGGTCCCAGGTCTGCTGAGCCGCATAGAAGGATTCCACATTTTGCTTCGCTATCTGATAATCCCGCATCTCTTTTTTTATTTTCTTGTATTCGCTGTAAGCAGCTTTTTTCTCAGAAAGCAGTCTGGCAAATTCTTCATTCAGGTCTTTTACCTTTGGAATTTTTCCATCTGGGAGTCTGGAAAATGCTTCCTTGGCCGCCTTGTGAAGAGTAATTTCATCTCGGTGTGCTTCGTAAAATTTTTTGCTATATCCCGATTTCCGGTAAGCAATATATGTTTCCCTTGTCTTGGCATAATTGATTATGTGTGTCTTAATCACTTTATTTGCTGCCATCTTTTCCTCTGCTTCTTTGATGGTTTTCATCAGTTCATGATATCTGGATGAACTTCCTTCGACCAGTGCGTCCAGAGTTTCCTTATCATGAATATCATGCTGTTGTAGGAATAAAATGGATTCAGCAAATTGTTTGATATTATATTTCTTCGCCCACCTTACATATCCGCCGTTCTTTCCCTGAGCCATCTTCTCCTGAATATCAACCACCAGATCAAACTTCCGTTTCTCTTGTTTTGGTTCTTTCCGGTCTGGTACTTTTTCATTTTTTTCAGGAGGTTCTTTCTCGCCTGCAATCACTCTTTTCAGATTTTCTTCTGTAAAGTCTTCTCCAAGTGAACGGAACCGGATAAACCGCTTTTGCTCTTTTCCACAGATTGCTGTGTGTTTCCCACGCTTAATCTCATATCCTTCCGCCTGCAAAAGTTTCAACAGTTCATCAAAATCTGCCGGTTTCTGGTCAAGACATTTCAGAATATCTTTCCGGATAATGTCCCTCATGCTTACACGGTCCGGGTACTTGGTCCGTTTCTGTCTTTCACTCGGTTTTACCTTTGGAATGATAGAAAGACCATACTCCAGACAGATAATGTCACTGAGTCTCTGCAACGCAATTCCTGAAAACCAGAAATCCCTAAATTTCCTGTCGCACTCCAGATTGGTGGAATTGAAAATAATATGATTGTGAATATGAGCCTTATCTACGTGGGTTGCAACAATAAAAGCATGATTCCCTTTCGTGAATCTCATACCAGTTTCATATCCGACCTCGTTTGCCTTTTCGGGTGTAATCTCTCCTGGTTTGAAAGACTGGCGAATCTGATAAGCAATGACATCTCCCTTGGGCTGCCTCCATGTTTTATGAAGATATTCTTTTTTGGCCTGTGCAAATTCCAGATCAACCAACTCTGGGTTGCATTGATAGGAAGAAATATATTTACCTTCCTCCGTCTTATCTCCGTTCATTGCATAATCAGTTCTGTCCTTAAGACACTGCATCACACTCCGGCCTTTGTTCTGGTGCATTGCTATCAGTTTTGTTGCCGCCATTCTCTCACCCGCCTTACATAATTGCTGTCAGCCTGTCCAGCACTTTTCTCATTTCCTGCAAAATCTCTTTCTGATTTGTTTTCAGTTCTTCAATATCCTCATGGTAAATGCTACCCGTCTCATTTGCTTTCTTCGCGTACTGGTTCAGGTTGTTCCCGGATATCTGCAACAAGCGAAGAATCTCTTTAAGATCAGAAAGATCCATCACGATCACATATCCATGAAGCGCCATTCTGACCAGATAGGCAGTGAGGCTGGAAATCCCAGCCTCTTCCATGCGCTCATGAATCTTCTTAAGTTCATCCGCAGTCACTCTTAACTCAATTCGTTTTGATCTCTCTACCATCCCTGTAACTCCCTTTCAAAACAACATCCGAGAATTGTTTTTCTCTCAGGAACTTGTACCGATGGCTGCACCTGCTTACTTTGTTCCTTTAATTTTTCCAGCACAGACTTTTTATCATCAGGAGGAATTTCTAATGTTCCAACTGCCGGCTCAACCTTCACATTGTTAATCACTCCGTCAAAGTTATTGTCATTCTGCTCCACCATATCCTCAATACCGCGCATGGGATTTCTGCTGATGGAAGGACCGGCACCGGCTGCCTCCTCTGGATCACATCCGCCTCCTTCTGATACTTCCACTTCATATTCTCCATGCACTTCATCCCACTTCTTAATCTTTCTTGCCTTTGGTTTTTCCATGCTTTACATCTCCCTTCTCAAAATTCAGTTCAAATACTGCTCTCTGGTTTTCATCAACCTTCATGACAACCGTGGTGTCATAGGTATTGCCTGTCTTCTTGGACTTGCATCCTTTCAGAGCTGCCTTTCCATCAGAAAGAAGCTTTGATGCAATCTGCTTTGTCATCTTCTTTCCAAGGGCTTCAAAGAATTTGTTCTGCTTCCAGAGTACGAAATTACATTCCCTGTTTTCACAGGAATATCCCTTCTGCCTCTCGACCACATGCTTCCCACAGCATGGACAAACACCGATTTCTTCCAGGGCAGGATGCATAAGCACTTCCGCATCCTCGATGATTTTATAGTTTCTGACCAACTCCGTAATCATTTTCTCAATTTCGCTCATAAAATCGGAATCCTGATAGGTTCCTTTTTCAACATCCAGAAGTTTCTGTTCCCATTCCGCAGTCATGGAAGGAGACTGAATCTGTTCCGGCATAACCGTAATCAGTGCAACTCCCTTATGTGTTGGAAGAAGGTACTTTGTCTTTTTATTTCCCTTTCGTTCCACAAAACCGATGCGTACCAGTTTTTCAATGGTAGCTGCCCTTGTTGCTGATGTTCCGATTCCTTTGCGTTCCACTTCATCCGGCATCTCATCCGCGCCGGCACGCTCCATGGCAGAAAGCAGACTGTCCTCTGTAAAATGCTTCTTTGGTGTTGTCTTTCCTTCTTCCATCTTGGGATTCTGTAATGGATATGATTTTCCACTGGTCAGGGCTGCAATACATGCAAGCATATCAGCGTTCCCACTTTTGTCTTCATTCTCTGTTTCGGAATCTGTGCTTTCCTCACTGCTTCCCATGATCCATTCCTGAATATCTCTCCATCCTTTTTCCCTGATATTTTTTGCCTTAGCTTTGAATACCGTATCTGCACAGGTAAATTCCACATCCATTTCATTTCTCACTGCCGGATCACCAACAGCCGATAACAGTCTGGCTGTAATCAGACTTAACACCTTCTGTTCCCCAGATGGGAGTTCTCCAAAAGCTGCTTCTGCCACATTGACAGTCGGAATGATTGCATGGTGGTCACTGACTTTATTGTTGTTGATGACCTGTTTTGCATGGACTTGCATTTGCTTTGTATATCCAAACTTATCCGCCATCTTCTTTGCCAGGTTTGGAATCATATCCTCCATATCTTCTGTGAGAAATCTACTGTCCGTTCTTGGATAGGTAACCAGCTTCTTCTCATAAAGACTCTGGGTATAATCAAGCGTCTGCTGTGCCGTAAATCCCAAAAAACGGTTTGCATCTCTTTGTAATGCAGTCAGACTGTAGAGCTGTGGTGCCTTCTCCTGCTTATCTACCGGATCAATCTTTGTGACCTGTGCCGTCTTCTGCTTTTTCAGAATATTGAGAATATCTTCTGCATCCTGTTTCTTCTCGAATCGCTCTGACAATGCAGTAATTCCTCCACATTTAATGGAAAGCCTGTAGATTGGTTCTGGTCTGAATCCATCAATCTCCGCTTCCCTCTGAACAATCATTGCAAGGGTTGGTGTCATGACTCTTCCTACATTCAGTGTCTGACCATACAGGGTAGAGAATAATCTTGTTGCATTCATTCCCACAATCCAATCTGCACGTTCCCTGCAGAGCGCTGCCTGGTAAAGATCATCATATTCCTTTCCATTTTTCAAATTAGAAAAGCCATCCGAAATCGCCTGGTCTTCCATAGATGAAATCCATAAACGCTCGAATGGCTTTTTACATTTTGTTTGATGATATACAAGCCGGAAAATCAGTTCTCCCTCTCGTCCGGCATCAGTGGCTTCTACTAATCCGGTTACATCCTCTCTTTCCATCAGCTTTTTCAGAATACCAAACTGCTTTCTTGTTGCATCTGCAATCTGATAGTTCCACTCTGATGGGAGGATTGGAAGATCCTCATATCTCCACTTTTCGTATTTTTCGTTATAAGACTCCGGCGAAGCAAGTTCTACCAGATGTCCTACACACCAGCTGACAATATACCCGTTTCCTTCCAGATATCCGTCTTCTCTATTTTCTGCGCCAATCACCTTCGCAATGGACTGTGCCACAGAAGGCTTCTCGGCAATCACTAACTTATATGACATTCGCATTCTCCTTATCTTCCTGTGGAACCGAATGCTCCGGTTCCTCGTTCTTCCCATTTTTCAAAAGTAAATTCAGGAATCAGCACTGGCATGATTACAAGCTGTCCAATCTTATCACCGGCTTTTATCTCATAATCCCTGTTTCCCACATTGGAAATGATTGCATGAACCTCTCCCGTATAACTGGAATCGATGGGTGGCAGTTCACATACAATCCCCTTTGTGCTTAATCCGCTTCTTGGAAAGATATATCCGGCAAAGCCGTCCGGTATTCTAAGACCAAATCCCAGAGGAATCTTACTAATCTCTCCCGGGCTTATAACAATGTCATCCGGGCTGAACACATCTGCTCCTGCATCATTGACATGTGCCCTTTCCGGACTTCTCCCTCCAAAGTCAATCAATTGTATCTTCATCTGCTTCTCCTTCCTCCAAAACTTCTCTGTCGCAGAGTTTTGGAAAATCCACCCTGATAATATCTGTTGGTGACATCATGGATGGAATGCCTTTCCCACAAGTCATTTTTCCTTCTTCACATCCGCCATTCATGCAGAAAGGCCCGCAGTCAGAAAACAGCTCTGCATTCTGACGGATCAGCTGCTCCCAGATTTTCAGCATCACATATCTGGTTTCCTTTGTATTTCTTCTGCAAACTCTCTGGTGAATCATGTGCTTCCACTGATACGGAGTTGCACTGATCAGAAGTATGTTCCTCATCCCCTGTGGAGCGCAGTATCCGGCTGAATCATTGTCTACACCGGCTTTGATCATCTCCTGGTAACTCTTCATGGAACTGCTGCACTGCTTTAGGTATTCCTCTTCCTGCCCCGTTCCCATCAGGTCATAAGGAATTACAAAATCCTCCACCCCGGAGTAATCACTGTACTGAAGACTTGCAGACATATACTTCACTTCGTTCTGGTGTCTTGTAATTTGTGCCAGAAATCTTCGGGATGCCCCGACTACCACCACATTGATAATCCCAAACTTCTGAATCGTTGGATGTGGAAGCTTCACAAGATTTTCCACTGTTGATCTCTGGTATGGCTTTTCATACAAATCCATAAAATCATTCAGGCAGGAAATCTGATGTCCTCTCTGTGTCAGTCTTGCCGCACATACCATCAGTTTCTCTGCCTGGTCAATTGATTCCGGATTTAAGATTTTTACTTCAATTTTCTTCATTCGATTCCTCCTCTACAAGTGCCCGGAGGATTAAAAAGTAGTTGATGCTGTCTGTGATTTTCTCATCCCACTGCTCCCTGGAATACTGCCTTTCATCTGTACACATATCCGATATGGAAATTAGGTGCTTTGACAGCATTCCCATCAGGGCTGCTTTTGGTGATGAGTTCATCACAACTGCTGCCTTCTTGAAATGTGCCAGTCGGTCAACTCCTGCATTCTTAACAGCTTTGGGAGCATACTCCGCTCCCTTTGCCATTAACAGGGATTTACAACGGTCTGTCTGCCTGACAATCACTTCATTGAAGTCCTTTTGGTTCATGCTCTTTCCTCCTTCGTTTTTGTTGATTTACTTTTCTTAGGTGCCGTTTTTTCCGTGTTTTCTTTGAGTTTCGTTTTCACGGATGACCTCCCCTTTGATGCTGTGCGTTTCTTATCAATATCATGAAGAAGCTTATCTACAACTCCCTGCAATTCCGGGTTTGCAGCCTTCTCCTGTTTCCCCGGCTCCACCGGTACAAATCCCTGTTCTTTATCTGCTGTAAGGACTTCCATTCTCTGATCAATCTGATAAATGAAATCCGATGCGGTCTGCCGGATTTTGTCGAGAGATGCTTTCAGTTCCGGTGTTTCCTTTCCTTCAGACCATCCCGCGACATAAGAAAAGGAGTAGTCAGAAGTATTGATTCCGTAATGCTGGCATACAACGTATGCAACACTTTCGGCCTCTACTTCTTTCCCACTCCTTGTAATATCTTTTGCTTCTGGGACAGCATCTTTATCATGCAGTTTCTGGTGCGCCATCTCATGAAGCAGTGTCTTTATGGTCTGTACCTCACTCATTCCATCCTGAACAACAATCTTTTTATCCTCCAGGTGATAAAATCCTTTGGCTTCTCCGTCAATCATCTCAAAAGAGACAGGTACCGGGCTGATATCCTGTAATGCCTGTAGGATCTTTGGATATCCTTCAATGCTTCCCACCAGTTCAGAAGGTCCTATTGTAGGAAGCTCTTTTCCGTCTGTCTGCGACAGGTCAAAAGTTTTCACTACCTTGAAAGCCCTGATTGTGACTTCCACCTTTTCCTTTACCGGTTCTCCGTCTGCATCAAAAACAGGTTTTCCTTTATCATCGAGCTTCGTCTGCTCTCTTTCTATCTTGTATGGAGCGGGTGCCAGGATACTGATTCCCTTTTCTCCTTTTTTCACATACCTGCCCATTTGCTTCCATCCGGTAAAGCTCTGACAGAGCTGTGCATCCGGTTTCTGCATCATAATCAGAAGGGAATTATTTACGGAATATCTCGGAAACTTTGCCATTGTATTTAGGAACTGTTTGTATTTGTCACTCTGAAATACCTCAACAACTCCTTTTTCCAGTTTATCCGTAATCTGCTGCAACTCATCCGCACGCTTATCCCTGGATTCAAGCCATTCAATTTTTTTCTGAATATTATCAGGAATCTTGCCTTCTACCTTTGCATCCGGCATGTCATGAATCAGTGCTGCTATCATCTGCTGTGCCTGCCAGTTCTCGGCAATATCCGGTACATAGTGAAGCACATCCAGATCAATTCTGTTTCCAACCAAAATATCCATTTCCACATAATCATTAGGACTCTTTGGATCTGCAACCCTGAGTCCGATGCCTGGAATACCATTCATGCGCTCCGGTGGTATCTCCTTGAATTTTGCGATTGCATCTGAAACACTTGTGATATTCTCATGGAATTCCCCCATGTTATGAAACTCACTGCATTCTGCCACCGTAAGCGTAACCACCTTTTTTTCCTCTTTTACTGCTGTATTTTCTGCCACTCGTAATCCCTCCAGTTCTATATCATTCACATTCTCTATTTTAGGTACGGAATCATAAAATCCCGGTTGTGAACGCACACCGCTAATCAGCATCTGCTTCTCCTTCATTTACCGGTATGGTCATGTGACATTCCTTCCCTTTCAGATCTTTGAGTCTTGAAAGCACAGATTCTTTTGTAGATGTCTTTCTTCCACGATATTCTTTTTTCTGCAATCCATTCAAATACCCCAAATATCTTGTTTTCCTTGCCATATTATCGTTCTCCTCTCTGCTTTGATTTTCCCTTTTTTATAGGGCTTTTCTCTGACTCCTTCTTTTTCCTCTCCAGATCAGCTATCACGGAATCCTTATGCTCTGATGACTCCATTCTCATTTTTATCCTGCTAATCTCTTCCCTTGTAAGTGGTTTAGACACAATATTCCGGTGAAACTTACCAACTGGAAGCCATGTGACATCCTTATTCTCCTGCAGCTGTTCCAAGATAAACCTCATGTGAGTTGCTGAAAACTTTGGATTCATGAAATAATCCAGATTAAGATCTGCTTCCGCTGCTTCATAGATGACCTTTCTTTGTGCTGGCTTGAATTCTTCCAAAACCCTACAGGAATCTTCCAGGGCATCTTCCACACGAACAGTTGCCAGTGATTTCACAACATAATCCTCTTCAACAAAACCGTTGTTATAGTTTTCAAAGGCTTTCTGAAACAGTTCTTTTTTCTCATTCGGCGTTAACTTATCAAATTCTTCATCTTCCATAGATTCCTCCCATCACATGAGGCAGCCCTTCGACTGCCTCATTCCTGAACCTTTACTCTTCATCCGGTTCATCTGGACTGATATCTTCATCCTCGGAATCATCAGCTTCTGTTTCTTCCTCAATGTCCATGTCCGCAAGATAATCCTCATCATCCTCATCAAAGTAGTCAGCATCCGGATCCGGTCCTTCGGCTTTTTTCTTTTCCTTATTGGACTTCACATACATAAATCCGCCAATACCGCCAACTACAAGAATCAGCACTACTGCCATAATTCCGGTTACATTGGCTGGTTTCTTTTCTGTCTCAGTAACCTCAGCCTCTTCCTTTTGTTCCTCGGTTGTCTCTTCTGTAATGTTTTCCGGCTCAGCTGTTTCTTTCTCCGTCGCAGTCATCCCCTGGGAATTCATGTAGGATTCTACTTCCTCATCTTCCATGAGCTTCAAAAGATCGGCTTCATCAACCATATTCAAAAAGTGAACGGTTTCTGTTCCTTTGTCGTCACGGTCAATGATGATGTAGAAGTAATTACCAGACTTGGTTGTGACTGTTATAAACTGCTTTCCTCCGGCTTCAATGGAACCATAATCATCAACAAGATTCATATTTCCATCTGGTGTAATAGGTCCATAGTGTTCCTCTTCCTTTGGCTCTTCCTCAGGCTCTGCATCTGCCTCCTTTCCTTCACAGAAGTTGTAATCATAAATGCAAACCTCACATTCCTCATTGATGGAATCCTGGGTACACTTTTCCTCGCAGATGCACTCTGCTTCTTTATCTTGTGCAAATACCGTAATAGGTGTTACTCCTGCAACAACTGTCATTCCGATAACAAGGCTGCCCATAATCTTTGCTGCAATTACATTTTTCACATTATTCATTCTCTTCATCTAAGAAATCCTCCTCTTCCTTTTCTGCATCATAATCAGTCTTTTCATCTTTATCCGGCTCTTTTCCGGATGTATTTACCACACCAGCTGCTGGCATTGGAATCTGTCCACTTAACAATTCCTGCAACCTGCCACTGCCTGCAAGCTGTAAAAACTGTGCCAGCTGTTCTGGTGATAAATTGTAGGAAGCAACATCACTGACAATCTGTAAGTTTTCCTCTTCCTTTAACTTTGCTTCAAGCTGCTTTACCTTTGCATCCGCAGCATCCCTTTTGGCTATTGCCTTTTTGAGATCATCACGGAGTTTGTCTAACTTTGCATACATAGGTTTTCTCCTTTCTTTTTATGACAGCAAAAAAGCCACCACTTGGGTGACTTACGCTGCATTTACATTTATTGAATTCTTCCATAGCAGTAAGCATGTGACCTCCAGTATGCCGTATCATAGGAAGCATACTGAATTGGATTGCCACAGTGAATCATGATCTTATTGACCGGATCAACGACAATTCCCACATGGGATGCTCCTGATGTGTTATAGGTACCCTGGAAAAATACCAGATCTCCCGGCTTCACATCAGATGCCGCTACTCTTGCGGTTGCGTTTTTCCATCCATTTGCTGTAAGTCTCCCATAATTCCATCCATTACCACAGTTGTTAATGACATAGCTTACAAATCCTGAGCAGTCAAAACTTGTGCTTGGCGAGGAACCACCCCATACATAAGGGTATCCAAGATACTTTTCTGCTTCATTAAGCATGTTGGCAAACTGCTGGTCTGTCAGATATTCTCCTGGTACCACGTATCTTTCATATTCCTCTGATACTCCCGGATTGGCATATACGTTATCACCAAAGATATCCGGTTTGTTGCCCCTTGTTTCAAGAAGCAGTGTGTATCTTTCCATCTGTTCCTGTGTAAGATTGAGAGCTGCGACTGCCGCAGAAATACCATGATTGGTCAGTGTCACTTTTAATATATAATATTCATACTCGACTTCTACCTCATAAGTATATGTTTCCGATGAAGTAGTACCATCTGCATGATGCACTGTCCTGTGACCGGTACGCGTTTCAGTTCTTGTTCGTGTCTCAACAATTCTTTGCGTTGTCAAGGTGTACTGATAATCAAAAATGGTCTGTAACATTGACTGAACCTGAGATGGGGTGTAATTCTCATACAGCACTGTAAGCAGCGCCGCCAGTTCAAACGGATTATGGGATATTTCTGAAAGTGAATAGTTATATTCGTCATATCCAGGATAATCTGTTTCAATACTGTCCACCTTATTCTGCAGTTCTGTCTCCAGTGCCACATAATCAGCTTCCACCTGCCTGATATCATCGTCTTCAGCTGTAAAAGAAGTTACAACTGTGGTTCCATTCACTCCGCCTCCCATTACAGAACATGATGTGAGTAAACTTGATACCAAAAGCACCACAATCAGAATCAAAAGTGCAATAAGCAGAATTCCGGGATGTTCCTGAAAGAACTCCGTCACCCATTCGGCAAGTCTTCCCATCAGATCCTCTGCCTTATCCGTAAATCTCTTGGTAATGCTTCCGACTCCGTTTGCAGCTTCTTTTGCCTTTTTTTTGGCTGCCGCCTCAGCAAATTCCTTCTGCATCATCTTTTTTCTGTTTGCCTTAAACGTGGCAGACATTGTACTCTCGCCTGCTTCCCCGGCTTCCTTTGCTCCTTTTGCTCCCTGAACTGCCTCCAGATGTTCATTTCGTTTATGAATCTTCCTGGCATATTTTCTTGACTGCCCATGCTCCCTGATTTTACCTGCACCGTTTTCTGCTACTGCAAGTCCGGCATTCAGGCTGTCCGTACCACTGTTGTTATCCTCATTTCTGATTGCTGTCTTTCTGACAGATGCCGCAACTGCCTGGTCCTTATATATCTTCCTTCTCCCCTGCTTTTTCATCTTACGGAGCTTCTTTGCCTCATCCACAGTCAGACTGTTATCTTTTTTGCCATATCGAAGCTTCTCCCTGTAACTCTTATTTGCAGAGGTTTCATTCTTTAGCTTCGAACCATGCTTTTTTTCTGCTGTCCTGCCTTCGTCCTTCTTTTCCTTGCTTTTGGGGGACTTCTTAACAGGATTTCTTGTATATTTTTCTTCATTCATGTGCTATCCTTTCCGAAAGAACAGAGGCTTATGCCTGCTGTTCCTTCTTAGCTTCTGTAACCTCTGATAATCTAGTTGTCATGATACGGTAAAGTTCCGTATTCGCAGGGAATCTGTCCACAAAAGGCAGAATGACATTTCCATAGAATAAAAGCCCTTCTCCTTCTCCCGAATGTGTTACATACGAAAGCTGGTGAGGGCTGATATTTAACTGTTTTGCAAGAATCTGTCTGTCCCCTACTGCCTGGTTAAGCATATAGATAAAATCAGAGTTCTCGAAAATGTTCTCCACTTCCTTGGATGCCAGTAAGTCCTTGACGTTCTGGGTGATACCTGTTGGAATTCCTCCCCATTTTCTGAAACGCTTCCAGATTTCCACGGTATAGGCTGCTGTCTGGTCTTCTCGGAGCAAAAGGTGCATCTCATCCATGTAATATCTGGTAGATTTTCCCTGACTTCGGTTTTCGGTTACCCTTCCCCATACCTGATCCTGTACCACAAGCATGCCAATCTTCTTAAGCTGCTTACCTAAATCCTTGATGTCATAGCATACAAGACGGTTTGTAAGCTCCACATTGGTTCTGTGGTTAAAGACATTTAAGGAACCGGATACATAGATTTCAAGGGCTGTTGCCACATGCTTTGCTTCTGGCTCATCCTGGTTTAAGAGTGCCTGATACAGATCACCAAGAATCGGCATATTCTCCGGTCCCGGATTCTCAAAATACTTCTGATAAATCTGTCGGATGCATCTGTCGATAACTGTTTTCTCAACCGGTCTAAGTCCGTCCTTATTGCCTACAATCAGCTCACACAAGGACAGAATAAAATCTGCCTTCAGTGCAATGGGGTTGTCATCATCCGAGTAGTTCATGTTGATATCCATTGGATTGATATACTGGTCAGAAGTCGGGCTGATCTTAATAACCTGTCCTCCAAATCTTGCCACCAGAGGAGAATACTCTGACTCTGGATCGGAAATGATGATGTCATCATCCGTTACAAGAAAAGCATTTGCGATTTCCCTCTTTGCACTGAAAGACTTTCCAGATCCCGGCGTACCAAGAATCAGTGCATTTGGGTTCTTAAGCTTCTTTCTGTCTACCATGATCATATTGTTGGAAAGAGCGTTCAGACCATAATAAAGTGCCTCATCTCCATTCTGGAAAAGCTCCTGTGTAGTGAATGGTACAAAAATAGCTGTACTGGATGTGGTCATTCCTCTTTGAATCTCAATCAGGTTATTTGCAAGGGGAAGTGTGCTCATAAGTCCCTGTTCCTGCTGATAATCCAGCCTTACCAGATTGCAGTTGTGTTTCTGGGCGATGGAAGCAGCCTGGAACACATTGTTTTCAAGCTCCTGCTTGGTCTTACCTGTATTCATTACCAGAAATGTAAGAAGAAACATTCTCTCATTCTGGGACTGCAATTCCTTTAAGAGTGCCTTTGCATCTTTGCCATAGGTTGCAAGATCAGAAGGAATGATATCCATATCATATCCGGCCCTGACTGCCTTTTTCTGTTCCTCAATCTTGCTTCGGTCCAGCTCCGTAATGGTATGCTTGATTGTTTTGATTGCCTCATTCTGATCCACCGACTGGATATGCATTGTAACAATCTGGCTTGATTCCATGGAAAGGAAATCTGCAAGCAGTCTGTCACTGATATCTGATGCATCAATGGATAAGAAACTCATGCAACCATATAAATCTCCAACCTGAAAATATCTTCCGGTAGGGAATGCAAAGCTGCTCGGTGCAATGAAATCCTTAACGGATAATCCTGAACCAACAAGATATTTCCAATCAAAATGAAACTTCGCATCATCTCCCATATGAAGCTGTCGATGCATAAGCTCCAGTCTCTCGCATCCGTTCAATGTTGTTGCTCTCACTCCAAGCCTTTTGAAGTTGTTGAGAATATCTGTTTCAATATGAATCAGTCTCGGTTTTGCCGTCTTCATGGACTCTGCCTTAATACCAAATGTAAGATATTTGGTTTTGGTAAGACCGTTATTTCCAGCCTCCATCTGATGAAGGAGCACTTCCGAATATTCATCCCTGACATCATCAAATCCATCATTCTTATGGGAAATTGCGATGCTCTTCTCAAAATCAGAGACATCCGTTGCCATATTGTTGAATGACAGCTGAAACTTTACGGAACTGTCAAAGAAGTTTAGGAAAGAACACCATTCCTCAAAAATCTCCGTCTTGTCCTCCTGCTGTGCCAGCTGATAATTGATATCCTGGAACTGGATTGTCTTTGTATAATAATCAAGTCCTACCCTGCAAATGCCATCAGGAAACATTCTGTCAAAGGGAATTGTCTGCTGCGCCGTCTTCGGTGTTCCATCATTTCTCTGTGCGTTTTTTACGATTTCCCTTACTGCCTTCTGGTCTTCCTTGCTTAACCCTTCCGGCATTCTGAACTTCCTGCTTTCCTGTGCTTTCTTTTTGCGAAAGTCTAACAATGTTTTCTACCTCCTTTTCTGCCTTTGCCTGTCGCAAAAGCGCTGCGTAATAGTTATCCGTCATATAGGGACGGATCTTTGGCCTTTTGAATACTGCCTGTATCATGTGGTTCAAAATAACTTCCAACGGCTGACCGTTCTTCTCATACATAGCCAGAAAAAAGAATGGCATCATAATTACCATCATTCCCATGACTGCTGTATTAACCTTTACTACTGTTTTGAGCAAAAAGAATGACGGTACTCCAATGAGTGCCGCCAGTCCAAAACAGATCAGCTGTCTTTTGGTCAGATTGAACATCACCTTGCTTTTTACTTTTGTCAGGTCCCTCGGGACACTGATATAAGATGCTGCCATAATCTTCCTCCTTAATGTGCATGGAATATACTGTGTGCTACTGCTCCGGTCTTAAATAAGGTAAATGCCAGCAAAATGGTAAATCCCATTACCTTCCATAAAGAACCGATAATGTCTGAGCTGAAAGCTACTGACTGAATCAGGACTGCATAGATTCCCACACATACCATGATCAGGAATCCCTGGAATCCAAGTGCAAACAAACTTCTCAAATAATTCTGTCCCATCATGCTCTGCTCCCTGTTTCCAAAAGTAGCAAAGGGAATAGGTGCCAGGCTGACCATAAGATAAATCTCAATCATACGTCCGTTGATAATAACGAAGATGATGGCCGCCAGTACATACATTAGAAACTGTACAATGAATGACTGTAAGAATATCGCAAGCAAAGGCCCCAGTTCCATTGCCTCCAGCGTTGTCTGCATGGATGCCAGCGTACTGGCATCTATTGCCGTACTTCCCTGAATCAGTCCTCCGGCCTGCTGTACCACCCGCTGCGATACATCAAATACTGCCATCGTGATATCAAATGTATGTGTAATGAGTTCTACTGCCACAAATGTCTTGAAGATCCATTTCCAGATGAACCATGTTTCAAAACTTGCCAGATTGTTATAGCTGATAATCAGCTGTATCAGTTCGTAACATGCAATAAAGGTTAGCAGAATTCCCGCTACCGGCATGATTACCGTTTCTGATAAGTTCTTCACCATATTGAAGACTGCCGGCAGATAGTTGCTCGGTGTTTTTCCTACTTCTGTTGCAATCTGTCCCACCTGGTCATTCACAGAGGAAAACGTATTGGTGAGATTATTCATGATACCTGATACAAGCAATCCTTTCAGCCAGTCTGTAATCTGCTGAATAATGCTGTTCAATTATTTCCTCCTTTCCTCAGGGACAAGGAATCTCCCTGTCCCCTGAAACAACTTCGATTTAGAATAAACCAGAAAGTAAAGGAACAAGTGTGGTACCGATAAGGGCTACACCGCCACCTGCCATAAGCTGCTTCATTCCCTGTGACTTTACTGATGTGTGATAAAGAAGCAATAGAAGTGTAAAAAATTTTGCCGTTCCTATCCGGCACTTGCGCATTGTGTCGGACAGGTCGGGCGGTTATTCGGGCAAGTCCACCTTGCCAACAAAAGAATAATAAATCTCAATG
>JAGAQU010000013.1 GCA_017622575.1 Lachnospiraceae bacterium | reverse complement strand
CGCAGATCAACAAAAGAGCTTTCAATCAGGACAGCAGCTATTGTCTGTTGTGTTCTCTGGAGAAATTGGACGATGAGGGCAATTTCAAGGGCAAAGCGGATATGTTCACGAAGCGTACCATTAAAAAGGCAGAGGTTGTCATAAGTGTGGATACGGCAAGTGAAGCATTGGCAGTATCATTGTCAGAAAAAGCAAGGGTTGACCTTGATTATATGGCAGAGCTGACCGGAAAAGATGTGGATACTGTAAAGGAGGAGCTGACAGGAATTATATTCCAGAATCCATTGACGGATCAGTGGGAAACAGCGGATGAGTATCTGAGCGGAAATGTCCGTGACAAGCTGGAAACAGCAAAGGTCTATGCAGAGAGCCACCCGGAATATGCCGTGAATGTGCAGGCACTCACACAGGTACAGCCGAAGGAGCTGGATGCCAGCGAGATTGAGGTGCGTATCGGTGCCACATGGATTGACCCGAAGTATATTGAGGATTTTATGAGGGAAACCTTTGAAACACCGCAGCACTTGTTAGACAGATATGTCGTGGGAGTTCAGTATTCCGATGTGACAGGACAGTGGAACATAAAGGGCAAAAATGCAGATTACGGTAATTCCCTTGTCAATATGACCTACGGTACAAGCCGGAGAAATGCCTACACTATTCTGGAGGATTCCCTGAACTTAAAGGACAGCCGTGTTTACGATACCATAGAGGAGGACGGCAAGGAAAAGAGGGTTCTGAATAAAAAGGAAACCACCATTGCATCACAGAAGCAGGAAGCCATAAGGGAAGCATTTAAAGACTGGGTGTTCCGTGATCCGCAACGCAGACAGGTACTTGTGGCAAAATATAATCAGCTTTTCAATTCTACAAGACCAAGGGAATATGACGGTTCACATCTGAAATTCCCCGGCATGACACCGGATATTGAGTTAAAGCCTCACCAGAAAAATGCGGTGGCTCATGTACTTTACGGAGATAATACCCTGCTTGCCCATTGTGTGGGAGCCGGAAAGACTTTTGAGATGACAGCGGCAGCCATGGAGAGCAAGCGTCTTGGATTATGTCAAAAGAGCCTGTTTGTGGTTCCGAATCATTTGACGGAGCAGTGGGCAAGTGATTTTTTGCGGTTATATCCCGGAGCCAATATCCTTGCTGCAACTAAGAAAGACTTTGAGCCTGCCAACCGTAAGAAATTCTGTTCCAGAATAGCCACGGGAGATTATGATGCGGTTATTATCGGGCATAGTCAGTTTGAGAAAATTCCACTTTCGCAGGAAAGACAGGTAGCCATTATTGAAAGGCAGATTGATGAGATTGAGCTTGCCATTGCACAGGCAAAAGCCGACAACGGAGAACGCTACACCATTAAGCAGATGGAGAAATCAAGAAAATCACTTCTTACAAGGATTGAAAAGCTGAATGATGCATCAAGGAAAGATAATGTAGTGACCTTTGAGCAGCTTGGTGTAGACAGGCTTTTTGTGGACGAGAGCCATAATTATAAAAATCTGTTCCTTTATACTAAGATTCGTAATGTGGCAGGAATTGCACAGTCTGAGGCACAGAAGTCCTCAGATATGTTTGCAAAGTGTCAGTATTTAGATGAGTTGACGGGCGGTAAGGGTGTAACTTTTGCGACTGGTACACCAATTTCAAACAGTATGACGGAGCTTTACACCAATATGCGTTATCTTCAGTATGGTACGCTTCAGAAGTTAGGTCTGGGACATTTTGACAGTTGGGCATCCTCTTTTGGAGAAACGCAGACAGCCATTGAGCTTGCACCGGAAGGAACCGGATACCGGGCAAAGACAAGGTTTGCAAAGTTCTTCAATCTGCCGGAACTGATTGCACTTTTTAAGGAGAGTGCAGATATTCAGACACCGGATATGCTAAAGCTGCCTGTACCGGAAGCAGAGTATGAAAATGTGGTGCTAAAGCCAAGTGAATATCAGCAGGACATGGTGGCATCTTTGGCAGAAAGGGCAGAAGCCGTGCGTGACAGACAGGTACAGCCTTATGAGGACAATATGCTAAAGATTACCAATGACGGAAGAAAGCTGGCATTAGACCAGAGGCTTATCAACGATATGCTGCCAGATGATGAAAATTCAAAGGCAAGCACCTGTGTGGAAAAGGCATTTGAAATATGGGAGCAGACAAAGGAGCAGAAATCAACGCAGCTTATTTTCTGTGACCTGTCAACACCGAAAGGAGATGGTACATTTAATGTTTATGAGGACATCCGCAACAAGCTGATCGAAAAGGGTGTCCCACCGGAAGAAATCGCATTTATACATGAAGCAAATACGGAGCTTAGGAAAGCGGAACTGTTCGGAAAAGTAAGAAGCGGACAGGTCCGTTTTTTACTTGGTTCCACACAGAAGATGGGAGCCGGAACCAATGTGCAGGACAGACTTATCGCACTGCACCACCTTGATGTGCCTTGGCGTCCTTCTGATATTGAACAGCAGGAAGGACGTATTTTACGACAGGGCAATCTTAATCCCAAGGTCAAGATTTTCCGCTATGTGACGGAAGGAACTTTTGACAGTTATTCGTGGCAGCTCATTGAGAACAAGCAGAAATTCATCGGTCAGATCATGACAAGTAAATCTCCGGTACGTTCCTGTGAGGATGTGGATGAAGCAGCACTTACTTATGCGGAGGTCAAGGCTCTGGCAACAGGAAATCCCTACATCAAGGAAAAGATGGACCTCGATATTCAGGTTTCAAAATTGAAACTTATGAAAGCAAACCATACCAGTCAGAAATACCGTTTGGAGGATAACATTGCAAAGCATTATCCTCAGCAGATCACGATTTTGAAGGAACGTATCAGCGGGATGCAGGCTGACATTCAGACTGCGAAAGCTAATCTTCCGGTGGATAAAGAGCAGTTTTCCATGAAAGTGGGGGATAAGCTCTTTACGGATAAAAAAGAAGCCGGAACAGCCCTTGTGGAGATGTGCAAAGAAATAAAAACAGTCAATGCCCCTGCGGTCATTGGCGAATATGCAGGTTTTAAGATGGCAGTATCCTTTGATGCATTCAACCACAAATTCGTGATGAACCTAAAAGGACAGCTTTCACACAATCTGGAAGTCGGTTCAGACCCACTCGGTAATATCTCCCGTATCAACCATGCACTGGAGTCCATGCCAAAGCAGCTTATGGAAGCACAGACAAAACTTGAAACTGTGGAGCATCAGCTTGAAACCGCAAAGGTGGAAGTAACCAAGCCTTTTGCACAGGAAGCAGAGCTTTCTGAGAAGTTGGAGCGTCTGTCAGCATTAAATGCCCTGCTTAACATGGATGAAAAGGGTAATGACGGGATTGATATGGATGATGAGCCGGAAGCTCCAAAGAGCGAAAAAGAGGTCGCAGACCGTCCAGCGAAGAATATTCCGCTTGCAGAGAAAACAGTGGGTACAGGGCAGGATAAGGGCATCAGACAGTATGCAGATGCACCTGCAGAAAGAGTGTCCCTGAAGGCGAAGCTGGAAGTGATGAAAGCAAAGGTTGCTGGAGGAGATACAGAAAAGCCTATGCCACTAAAGGCAAAGGGAAAAGAAGAAACCTTATAAGGTAATTTGAATTTTTTTATTTTTATTCCCAACTTTATTCCCAACATGATATAATGAATTTGGTTGGGAATAAAAGTTGGGTAAAGGAGCATACTAATGGATATTAAACAAATTGTTTTAGATTTATGTGCCTTAAGTGATGAACAGGAATGGTTTGAATTTAAGGAAAACTGGTTTCAGCCTGAGGCATTAGGCGAAT
>JAGAQU010000012.1 GCA_017622575.1 Lachnospiraceae bacterium | reverse complement strand
TGAACAGTACCATCTATACACTGATCAAAATGCTTGAAAAGAATGGGGATACAACTGTCAGCGACTTTAAGATCATTCTGGACAAAAACAATAATTATGTTTTTACCGTGGAAGGAACAAGACTGTTGCGATTTCTTGCAGATGTCTATGGACGCACTACCATTGATAAACTGGAAGAAAAAGAAAAAACAGCCACAGCCCAGGAGGTTATTGACTATCTTTGTGGCTGGGACAGATTTCGGATAGGAGAGTACACACAGGCGGATACTAAGGATACTTTCATTCCGGGCAATGGTTTTACCAGGGATGAGATACTGAAGATCCTGACGATCCGCTATGACATGAATACCAATTCCTTTCAGAAATATATCGCCACTACCGTTGCCACGGATGTGAATGAAGAATCGGTTGCTGTGATCATGGAAAACTGCAACGAACTGGAAGGGGTATCTATTGTGGAAGATACGGTTCGCAAATATGTGGACAGTATCTATTTCGCACAGATTATCGGATATACCGGTAAGGTAGATCAGGATGATCTAAAGGAACTTCAGGATGAAAACGGAGAAAGCTCTTATGACCTGAATGACACGGTAGGGAAGCTTGGCATTGAAAAATCCATGGAATCCTGGCTTCAGGGCAAAAAAGGAAGCGAAACTGTATTTGTTGATAACATGGGTAAAGTGATTGAAACCACAAATCATGTGGAATCTACGGCAGGAAATGATGTTTATCTGACGATTGATCATGATCTTCAGATAGCAGCTTATAAGATCCTGGAACAAAAGCTTGCAGGTATCCTGTATTCCAATATTATCAATGCGAAGGAATTTAATACGGAAAATGTCAGCAGCAGTAAGATCAAGATACCTATCTACGATGTTTATTTTGCACTGATCAACAATAATATTATCGATACGGAACATTTTAAGGAACCGGATGCTTCCGAGACAGAAAAAGCAGTCTATGAGACTTTCCTGTCCAGAAAAGAGAAGGTGTTTGAGGAACTCAGAACAGAATTGACAGATAAGAAGACCTCTTATCAGAATTTGACAACCGAGTATCAGGTCTATGAAAGCTTTATTGCCAAAATGCTCTATAATAATGGTATCATTGAAAGAAGTAAGGTGGATACCGAAGATAAAACTTATATTGCATGGACCACAGAAGAAGTGATCAGCTTAAACGAATATTTGAATTATTGTATTGCCAAAAACTGGATTGATGTGACAAAGCTTGATCTTGACAGTCAGTACTCTGATTCGGAAGAAATTTATTTAAGAATTTTGGACTATATATTTGAACAGCTTCAGCAAAACATTGATTTTTCCAAAAATATTTATAAATACATGATCAAAAATGATCTGATATCAGGACGTCAGATATGTCTGATTCTTTTGGAACAGGATATTGTTGATATTGATGAAGCGGAGAGCAACCAATTAAAGAATGGGGCAATTTCCGCGTATACCTTTATGATGAACAGAATTCAGAATCTGGATATTACTCCTGCCCAGCTCGCTCTTGATCCCTGTAGCGGTTCTATGGTGATCACTGATGTGAATACGGGAGATGTGCTGGCGCTTGTTTCCTATCCGGGATATGATAATAACAAAATGGCTAATGGTGTGGATGCGGAATATTTTGCCGCATTACAGAGTGACCTCTCCACTCCTATGATCAATTATGCAACACAGCAGAGGACCGCCCCGGGTTCAACCTTTAAGATGGTATCTGCAACAGCTGGATTAAAGGAGGGGATTATCAATACCACCTCAACTTTTTCCTGTAACGGACAGTTTAATGAAATTGATCCGCCTCCAAAATGCTGGATTTACGGAAGAGGCAGTCATGGCTCGTTGAACGTAACAGGAGCCATCAAAAATTCATGTAATGTTTTCTTTTATGAGATGGCTTACAGATTAGGTATGACAGAGAACGGTTATTCTTCGGAACTCGGCTTGTCCAAGCTTGCGACTTACGCAGATATGTATGGACTTTCTGAGACCTCAGGCATTGAGATTGAAGAATATACACCTCAGATTTCAGATACAGATGCTGTCAGATCGGCAATCGGACAGGGTTCCAATAACTTTACTACTGTGGGGCTTGCCAGATATGTTACAACGGTTGCTAACAGCGGAACCTGCTATAACCTCACACTGATAGATAAAATTACTGACAGAAACGGTAATCTGCTAAAAGACAATCAGGCAGAAATCAGAAACACAGTAGATCTCACCGGCGCAGAATGGAATGCGATTCATACAGGTATGAGACAGGTAGTGGAGTCAAAGTCTTATTACAGTGATCTGAAAGTAAATGTGGCAGGAAAAACCGGTACGGCGGAGGAAAGCAAGAGCCGTGCAAATCATGCGTTGTTTGTCTGCTATGCACCTTATGAAAATCCGGAAATTGCCATAGCTACCAGAATTGCTTACGGCTATTCTTCAGACTACGCAGCGAGAACCACAAAGGACGTGATCAGCTATTATTTTGATCTTGTGGATGAGGAAGAATTAATTACTGACAGTGCATCACAGCTTGGCGCTAGCACTGCACAGACTGATTAAAAGGAGTAATAACTTGAAGAATTCAGTAATCATTAAAAGTTTTCCAAACGGCATAGTGTTGCATCTTGATCCCGAGTCCGATTTCCAGGACCTGCTACTTGATATGGCAGTTAAATTCAGAGAATCAAGAGGTTTTTTTAAGGATGCAAGGATGGCACTTTCCATAAAAGGAAGGCAGCTTTCTGAAGAAGAAGAAAAACAGATATTGACGGTTATTTCCGAAAATTCCGATCTTCATATCCTGTGTATTGTTTCGGAGGACGAAGAAACAGACAAAAAATTTGTAAAAGCAATCTCACAGACAGATTTTTCTGAGAATTCGCTGACAGGCAGTGAAGGACAGTTTTATAAGGGAACATTGAAAAACGGACAGGTGCTTGAGACAGAATCCAGTATTGTAATTTTGGGCGATGTCTATCCGGGATCAGCCATCATCTCAGCAAAGGATATTATTGTGCTGGGAGGCCTGTACGGAGAAGCCTATGCAGGAGGAAACGGAAGCACAGGACATTATGTGGCAGCGCTTGAAATGTCACCTGAAAAACTAAAAATAGGTGATTTCAAATATCAATCAAAAGAAAAAGCAAGATGGGGAATTAAACCCAAGATACAACCGAAAATCGCTTACATCAAAAGTAATAAGATCGTAATGGATTCCCTTACCAAAGAATTACTGAGTGATCTGCCGGGATAGGCTATCCTCAGGGGACGAAGTTAATTCATTTAGGAGGATTATGTATGAGTGAAGTAATTGTCGTCACGTCAGGGAAAGGCGGTGTGGGAAAGACCACCACATCAGCAAACGTAGGTACCGGTCTTGCAGCAATGGGAAAAAGAGTAGTGCTGATTGATACGGATATTGGTCTCCGCAATCTGGATGTGGTCATGGGACTGGAAAACCGGATTGTATATAATCTGGTAGATGTGGTAGAAAACAAGTGTCGTATCAAACAGGCGTTGATCAAGGATAAAAGGCATCCAAGCCTTTATCTTATGCCATCTGCCCAGACAAAAGATAAAACAGCCGTTAATCCGCAACAGATGGTCAAAATGATCAATCAGCTCAGAGAACAATTCGATTATATTATTCTTGATTGTCCCGCAGGAATAGAGCAGGGATTCAAAAATGCGATTGCAGGAGCAGACAGAGCACTTGTGGTTACCACCCCGGAGGTATCTGCCATCAGGGATGCAGATCGGATTATAGGGCTTTTGGAGGCCAATGAGTTTAAGCAGATTGATCTAATTATAAACCGCCTCAGAAATGATATGGTAAAACGAGGGGAAATGATGAGTGCGGCAGATGTTGTTGACATTTTGTCCATTCCACTGATCGGTATTGTACCGGATGATGAGAATGTTGTGATTGCAACAAATCAGGGAGAACCTCTTGTTGGGAATAATACACTGGCAGGAAGAGCATATCAGAATATATGCTATCGCGTTACCGGAAAGGAGACACCCTATATTGAATTTGACAAGGGAATCTCTTTTTGGACCAGGGTGTCAGGTATTTTCCACAAAAATTAGGAGGTGGTACTATGGGATTAAAACATTTTTTTGGAAGAAAGAAATCCAGGGAAATTGCCAAGGACAGGCTTAAGATTCTCCTAATTTCCGATAGGGTGAATTGCTCTCCGGAAATGATGGAAATGATCAAGACGGATATTGCAAAAGTGATATCAAAGTATATGAAGATCGATACACAGAGTATGGAAATCCAGATAAGTAAAACAGGAATCAAAGGGCATGAGAGCAAGGTGCCTACCCTGTATGCCAATATCCCGATACTTGATCTGCACAGCAAATAAACAGTTATTTTTGAAAGGCTAAATATGTTAAAGCATTATAAGTTACGGAATTACAATTTTAAACTTTTGATTATGGTAATTGCTTTAGCGGTCATTGGAATCATCGCCGTCGGCAGTGCCGAGGAAGCACTTCAGTCCAAGCAGATTGCGGGCTTTGCCGCCGGCGTGTGCCTAATGATTTTTTTGTCGCTGTTTGATTATTCAGTTATCCTGAATTTTTATTGGATGATTTATATCCTGAATGTGATTCTTCTTGCACTCGTTATTTTTATGGGAGATGAAGGCGGTGGTGCACAGAGATGGCTTGATATCGGATTTCGTTTTCAGCCTTCTGAAATTGCAAAAATTTTTATTATGCTTTTTTTTGCAAAATTTATTTTAAAGCACAAAGAAAAGCTGAATACTTTTAAATATATTTCACTGTGTGTGATTTTGTTTGCAATTCCTGCGATACTAATTGCAGCCCAGCCGGATTTATCTACTACAATAGTGATCTGTCTGATTTTCGCTACCATTATGTTTGCGGGAGGACTCAGCTATAAGGTGGTTGCAGGTGTACTTGCGGTGGCAATACCCTCTGCAGTCATATTGATCACTTTGATCCTGCAGCCCAATCAGAAAATTTTCAGCGGCGAAAGGGCATATCAGGGTAACAGAATCGTAGCCTTTTTCAACAAGGAGGAATATGCAAATACTCTTGGATATCAACAGGAATATTCCATCATGGCGATCGGATCCGGACAGTTAATGGGCAAAGGTTATAAGACAAACCAGATCAGTTCCGTTAAAAATGCCAATTTTATTTCTGAACAGCAGACAGACTTTATTTTTGCCGTAATAGGAGAGGAATTTGGTTTTATAGGGACCAGCATTGTGGTTATATTGATTCTGCTCATCAGTATTGAGTGTTTTAGTGTTGCGAGAAAGGCGAAAGATGTGGCGGGGACAATCATAGCTTCCGGAGTGGGGGCTTTGATTGGCTTTCAAAGCTTTATCAATATTGGGGTAGTAACTTATCTTCTTCCCAACACAGGGCTTCCGCTTCCCTTTTTGAGCTATGGACTGACATCTCTGATCAGTTCTTTTATAGGAATAGGATTTGTTTTAAATGTGGGGTTACAATGTAAAGAAAAATAGTGTATACTATTAGCAGACTAATAATATGGTGGCTATAGGAAGGGGCATGATACTTATGAATATCGCACTTATTGCACATGATGCCAAGAAAAAACTGATGCAGAATTTTTGTATTGCATATCGGGGGATTTTAAGTAAGAATGAATTGTACGCAACAGGAACCACCGGAAGACTTGTGGAAGAGGTTACGAATTTAACCGTACATAAATATCTTGCCGGGCATCTTGGAGGAGAACAGCAGTTATGTGCACAAATTGAACATAATCAACTGGACCTTGTTATTTTTCTGAGAGATCCTTTAACGCAGAAACATCATGAACCGGATGTGAATAATGTGGTCAAATACTGTGACGTTTACAATATTCCGCTGGCTACGAATCTTGCAACGGCTGAACTCTTGGTGAAGTCCTTAGACAGAGGAGATATGGAGTGGCGTGAGAATTACAAATAAATTTTCTTTTATTCTTAAAAAGACAGGGATAATCCTGCTTGTATTAGCTTTGCCATTGATGAATGGATGCGGTATGAGCCGGTATGATATGTCTTATGAGGTAAATTCTGATGTGAGCAGCTTTCGCATCGTTAATATAGAGGAAGAAAGCCGGAATACAGAGCCCTTTGCTGCGAATCTGTGTGTGGTTTCTTCGGATGTGAATATCAGTAATGTTAATATGTCAAAGGCATCCGGAGCAGGACTTTTTGACTTAAATGACAAAGAAACACTTTATGCCAAAAATGTACATGAAAAGCTTTATCCGGCCAGCTTAACCAAAATCATGACGGCGCTGATTGCGTTAAAATATGGTTCTATGGATATGACGCTGACGGCATCTGCCAATGTGGCCAATCTGGAATCCGGTGCACAGGCCTGTGGACTCAAAGAAGGAGATCAGATGACTTTGGATCAGGCTCTTCATATTTTGCTTATTTATTCTGCAAATGATGTTGCTGTCATGATCGCGGAGGGAATCGGCGGAAGTGTAGAGGAGTTCGCGGATATGATGAATGAGGAAGCACTTGAGATAGGAGCTACCAACACTCATTTTGTGAATCCGCATGGTCTATCTGATGACAATCACTATACTACGGTCTATGATATGTATCTGATCACCAATGCGGCCGTTCAATACGAACGGTTTAATGAAATTATAAGAACAACAGAATATTCTACTGTTTACTATGATAAAAACGGCAATTCAAAGGAATTGAATGTGAACAGCACAAACTATTATTTTCAGGGACAGGCGCAGGCTCCTGCAGGTATTACGGTTCTCGGCGGGAAAACCGGTACTACTAATGCGGCCGGTCATTGTCTTGTACTGGTTTCCAGAGATACATCGGGGAATCCGTATATTTCCGTTATCATGCGTGCTGAAAGCAGAGAGGACTTATATTCACAAATGTCAGATTTGCTTGATGAAATAAACAATTAACAGTTGTTTTTTAAGGCATTCTATTTTATAATAATATCAGGTTATATAAGGCAACTCCATATATAGCGAATATACTTCAGGAGGGATTACCAATGGTTCAGTTAATTGTAGGAAAAAAGGGAAAAGGCAAAACAAAACATTTGTTAGATAAAGTTAACAGTGAAGTTCAAAATGTATCCGGCAATATCGTTTATCTGGATAAAAGTACCAAGCATATGTATGAATTGAACAATAAGATCAGATTGATTGATGTGTCCTCATATATGATATCCAATTCAGACGAGTTTGTCGGATTTATTTGCGGTATCATTTCACAGGATCACGATCTGCAGCAGATGTATTTTGACAGCTTTTTAAAGATTGCATGTGCAGAAGAAATTGACATTGATCCCATCATTAACAAGCTTGAGGCTGTCAGCCAGAAATTCGGAGTTGATTTCATTTTGAGCATATCGCGCGATGAAGCTGAACTTCCTGCTTCATATAAAGAAAAGATTATTGTTTCTTTATAAGAAACATATTAGATGATACATAAACCCCGGAGACTTATCTGGGGTTTTATTCATGATAACGGATAGTGTAGGAAAGGCAAACGCATAAGGAACATGAATTTGAACGGTAACAGCAACAATAATGTGGTAAAATACAGAAAACCTCTAAATATTAATATTGGTATGGTTATTTTTGCCATTATGCTTATTTATATTATAATCTGTATCTGTGGCTATTTTTCATCAAAACATGTGGTCCCTTATGAAGTAACGGAGGGATCGCTTTCCTCCAATAATATATATCAGGGAATTGCAATCAGAAAGGAAACCATTGTCACTGCCCAGCAGGCCGGGTATATTAATTACTATGCAAGAGAAGGCGAACGTGTAGGGGCCGGAAACCTTGTGTATACATTGGATGAATCCGGAAAACTGGCAGAGTATATTGCTTCTGAGAATGCAGGAGAAATTACTTTATCAGACAGAGATTTAAGTGAATTGAAATCGGAAATCCTTGGATTTGTTTCCGGGTTTGATCCTGAGAATTTTTCTGCTGTTTATAGTTTCAAATATGATGTAAAGGGAACTGTTCTTAAATTAGCAAATGCAAATATTCTTCAGAATATTGACAAGATTAACAGTTCGGGTGCATCAGAGCTTGTTTCTTTTTGCAGTGCTCCCGAAACGGGAATTGTGATTTATTCTACGGATGGATATGAGGATCTTAAATTGGAGCAATTCACAAAAGATCTTTTTAACACAAAAAAATATGAAAAAACACAGCTCATCAGTAATGATCTGATTGCAAGCGGTGGTCCTGTGTATAAGCTTTCTGAGGACGAAGACTGGTCAATCGTGATCCAGGTAGATAAAAGTAAAGCGGAAGAACTTGAAGAACTCGAATATGTGAAAGTAAAATTTTTGAAGAATCAGGATACCTCATGGGGGCAGGTGAGCAGCTATACAAATCCTGACGGAGATACTTTTGTACAGCTGACTTTTACAAATTCCATGATCACGTTCTGCACAGACAGATTTATTGAAATTGAGTTGATTACGGAAGAGGAAAAAGGACTTAAAATACCTCAGTCTTCTATTATTCAAAAAGAGTTTTATATTGTACCCAAGGAATATGTGACCCAGAGCGGAGAAAATGGAAGAGAAGGAGTGCTGAGAGAAACCTATACCGAGGATGGGAAGGCGACTACGGAGTTTATTGAAACTACGATATATAATGCGACGGAAACAGAGTATTATCTGGATGATTCTCAGCTTAGAAGCGGTGATGATATCATAAAACCTGATTCTACGGAAAAGTTTACTATAAGTAAAAAGGGATCGCTTGTAGGTGTATATAATATCAATAAAGGTTATGCGGATTTTAAACAGATTGATATTCTTTACGAAAATGATGAATATGCAATTGTCAAATCCAATACACAGTATGGACTCAGTGTTTATGACTATATTGCCCTTGACGCTTCCTCGGTTGAGGAGAATGAAATTATCAATGAATGAGAATAAAGAGGAAAGTGTGATATAAATTATGATCAGAGAAAATTTGCTTGAAGTAAGAAATAGAATAGGGGATACCTGTAAAAAAGTAAACAGATGCCCCGATGAGGTAACACTGATCGCCGTCAGCAAAACAAAACCAATAGAGATGCTGCAGGAGGCATATAATGAGGGTTGTCGGAACTTTGGGGAAAATAAGGTTCAGGAACTGGTAGATAAGTATGAAGTAATGCCCAAGGATATCAAATGGCATATGATCGGGCATCTCCAGAGAAATAAAGTGAAATATATTGTAGATAAGGTAGCTATGATTCACAGCGTGGATTCACTGAGACTGGCAGAAGAAATCAGCAAAGAAGCACTCAAAAAGAATGTAACGGTTTCTGTTCTAATTGAGGTAAATGTGGCAGGTGAAGAAACAAAATTCGGTGTAGCCCCTTCGGAAGTGGAGGAACTTTTAAGGCAAGTTGCAGTTTTGCCCGGAATTGTCGTAAAAGGTCTTATGACGATTGCACCTTTCGTGGATAATCCTGAGGACAACAGAAGGTATTTTGCTGCTTTAAAGCAATTATCTGTTGACATAACAAAGAAAAACATCGATAATATTACTATGAATGTTTTGTCCATGGGCATGACAGGAGATTATACAGTTGCCATTGAAGAAGGCGCTTCTTTTGTACGTGTGGGTACAGGCATCTTTGGAGAGAGGCAATATGTAATTTAGATAAGGGGTGCTTAAAATGGGAGTAATGGATAAATTTCTCAACGCTATGAAGCTGAATAATGATGACGATTACTATGATGATGATTATTATGATGATGAACCTGTAGAGGAAAAACCAAAGAAACTTACCGGGACCAACAAAGAAACGGTACAGGAGCCTGTTGAGGACAAGCAGGCTGTTAAGAAAACAGTTCCCAAGGTTACCCCTCTTCGCCAGAATAAGAAAACAGGGAATGGAATGGAAGTATGTGTGATTAAGCCAACATCCATCGAAGATGCAAGGGAGATTACAGAGACATTACTTGCCAACAGAACGGTAGTGCTTAATCTGGAAGGTCTGGATGTTGATATTGCACAGAGAATCATCGATTTTACATCAGGTTCCTGTTTTGCTATCAGTGGAAACCTGCAGAAAATATCACATTATATATTCATTATTACGCCGGCTATTGTAGATATATCCGGAGATTTTCAGGAAATTTTATCAGGTTCATTTGATGTACCGATTAATAACGGATTATAAGAAAGCTTCCTGGGGTTCCAGGAAGTTTTTTTGTCCAATAAGACGAATCACATAAGGAGAAAGATTATGTCTGAGAGACTTACCATCAATTATGAGAAAAAACCTTGTTATGATATTGTGTTTGCCGAATCGTATGCCGAATTGACAGAAGAATTATCAAAACTTAATATTTCCGAGAAGAAGGTATGCGTTGTTACGGATTCTCATGTAAAAGGACTGTACGGTGATGAAGTTATGTCACTTCTTACCGGGAAGTGCAAAAAGAATGTGATTTATTCTTTTCAGGCAGGAGAGGAAAATAAAACGCTTGATACGGTGAGAGAAGCTTATCGCTTTTTGATAGAAGAGAAATTTGACCGAAAAGACCTTCTGATAGCTCTTGGAGGTGGTGTTGTAGGAGATGTGACCGGTTTTATTGCGGCTACCTATTTAAGGGGGGTGGATTTTGTTCAGATACCAACGACACTGCTCGCTCAGGCTGATTCCAGCATAGGAGGAAAGACAGGAGTCGATTTTGACGGATTCAAGAATATGGTTGGTGCATTTTATATGCCGAAACTGGTGTATATGAATATTGCAACTCTGAAGACATTAGATGACAGACAGTTTTACAATGGCTTTGCGGAAGTGATGAAGCATGGGCTTATCAAGGATGGCGCTTTCTATGAATGGCTTCTCGATAAAATGTATGAAATCTGCGACAGGGATACGGACACGCTTCTTAATATGGTTCAAAAAAGCTGCATGGTGAAAAAACTTGTGGTGGAAAAAGATCCTACGGAAAAAGGAGACAGAGCTTTATTAAATTTCGGCCACACGATCGGCCATGCTATTGAAAAGGCAAAGAATTTCACTTTGTCACATGGTGAGTGTGTCGCGCTTGGCAGTGTTGCAGCTGCATTTATTTCATGGAAACATGAGTGGCTTTCTATGGAGGAATATTATGAGATAAGGGATATGTTTGTTCCTTTCAATTTACCTATCTCTGTTGAAGGAATCGATCCCGAAGAGATACTTGCTCTTACAAAATCGGATAAGAAAGTGGAAGGATCAAAAATTAAATTTATTCTTTTGAAGAAAGTCGGAAAAGCAGTTATTGATCTCAATGTGACAGATGATGATATTTTGAATGCAGTGAAAGAAATTCTGTATATAGAAGATGGAGAATAAGCAGATAAAAGGAGTAGTTATGAGCAAAGAAAAAGGAAAGCTTTTATGCTTTGATCTTGTATTGCTTATTGTACTGGTGATGATTGATCGTATCACTAAAAGAATAGCGGTAATTAAATTAAAAGATCAGCCGGCGTTTAATATTATAGATGGCGTATTGGAGTTCAATTATCTGGAAAACAGAGGTGCAGCTTTCGGAATGCTGCAAAACCAGAAAGTGTTTTTCGTTTTTGTAGCACTTGTTTTTCTGGGAGTAATTCTTTTTGTCCTGTTCAGAACGCCGGATCATAAGAAATATTTTAAACTTCATGTTCTTCTGACTATGATAGCAGGTGGTGCCATCGGCAATATGATAGACAGACTTCGGTTTGATTATGTGGTAGACTTTATCTACATTGTGCTGATCAACTTTCCTGTTTTTAATGTTGCGGATATGTATGTTACTTTTGCCACTGCAATTTTGATTATCGAAGTTTTGTTTGTGTACAAGGATAATGATTTCAATTTTTTAAGCTTTAATCAGAAAAAATTCAGGGAATTAAAATAAGGTCATGCCGGAAGTATTAAAAGAGTTTCAATTTATTGTATCTGAAGAATCAGAAGAAGAGCGAATCGATAAATATTTGAACGAACTGATGGATTCCGTTTCCAGATCCTATATTCAAAAACTGTTGTCTAACGGTAATATTACCGTAAATGGCAGGAACGTGAAATCAAATTATAAAGTCAGACAGGAAGATGATATCAGGATTTTTCTTCCTACTGCCATAACACCGGATATCGTGCCGGAAAACATTCCTCTTTCTATTTTATATGAAGATGATGATGTGATCGTTGTCAATAAGCCTAAGAATATGGTAGTACATCCGGCTCCCGGTCATTACAACGGCACCCTTGTCAATGCACTTCTCTATCACTGCGCAGGAAATCTGAGCGGTATTAACGGTGTGCTCAGACCCGGCATTGTTCACAGAATTGATAAAAACACTACCGGTTCTGTTATTGCGTGTAAAAATGATTTTGCTCATGCGTCCATAGCACAGCAGCTCAAGGAACACAGTATTGTTCGTAAATATCATGCTATTGTATGTGGCAATCTGAAAGAGGAAGAGGGGACGATCCATACGCTGATAGGGCGGCATCCGGGAGACCGAAAAAAAATGGCAGTGGTAAAAAGCGGCGGTAAAGATGCCATTACTCATTACAGAGTGCTTCAGCATTTCGAAAAATACACCTATGTGGAGTGTGTATTGGAAACAGGAAGAACTCACCAGATCAGAGTGCATATGGCAAGCATCGGTTATCCTTTGCTTGGTGATGAAGTATATGGAGCTGGCAAAGTCCCATTTCATCTGGAAGGACAATGTCTGCATGCAAAAATTTTAGGCTTTTGTCATCCATCGACGAATCGGTATATCGAAACAGATGCGCCTTTGCCGGAATATTTTGAGATGCTCCTGCATATTTTGAAATAGATTGATGTTTTTTAATATTTCATGTTGATACATTTTTATTTTCAACAAAATAAGTTGAATTATAAAGGGTTTCATGGTATTATCAATAAAGTTAATAAAAATTTAATTTTTATAAAGTTTGACTTAAGAAAAACAAAATATTAATACAAAGGGGTATCAATTATGGAAACGGCTGAATACCTTGACCGGCTCCTTTTACGTTATTCTGGGAGCTTCGACATTTATCAGCCCTATGTGATAAATGGTAAGGAATACCCTGCGTATGGGTATTTTTTTTCGCACATTGAAAAGTACATATTGGTTCGTGAAATCAATATGTGGTCTACCAAAAGCTATGAACATATTCTGTTTATGGAAGTGGAAGAGTGTACTGAGGACGTATTGAAAGAGGCTGAAGGCATCATTTCAGACTATATGGAGCCGATACTTGTACGAAAAAAAGAAAAACTTCCTGAACCCAATCATATGTGCAGTTATTTAAATGTAGCGATCGTATCGAAAAAGCCGCTTCAGAAAGCTCTGTCAAAAAAGATAAAGCATTATCATTTTGAAAAAGGCTACAAATTTAATATCCGGGGATTCTCAAGGGGAACAATCATGTGCGCCACCATGGATGACAGAAAGTTCTACACTAATTTTCATGGACGTTCCGCAAAGAATACCTTCGAGGGAGCTTTTCAGGATGTAGAGAACGGAAAAGTCGGTTTTAAGCAATACATAGAGGAAAGAGGAATCACTCCTTATAAACAGGAATTACCTGAAAATTAAGCTTATATGCAAATGTATTTACATTTGTTTTATATAAGAAAAGCTCAAAACATAAGAAAAAATTATAATTTAGGAGGGATTGTTGTGAGCGCATTATTATTAATCATTTTAGCGATTGTAATTTTCGTTGTGGCTTACCTTACATACGGACGTTACCTTGCTAAAACATGGGGACTTGATCCCAGCAAAAAGACACCTGCTTATGAATTGGAAGACGGTGTTGACTATTGCCCCGCCAAAACACCTGTTTTGATGGGACATCATTTCTCATCCATCGCCGGTGCAGGCCCTATCAACGGACCTATTCAGGCAGCATTTTTCGGATGGGTACCTTGTTTCTTATGGATTGTTATTGGTGGCATCTTCTTTGGTGCCGTTCAGGACTTTGGTGCATTGTTTGTATCCATTCGTCATGAAGGTAAATCCTTAGGTGAAGTTATCGAAGATAATATCGGACACAGAACAAGAATTCTGTTCACTGTGTTTGCATGGCTGGTATTGTTACTGGTTATCGCAGCATTCGGTGATATCGTTGCAAACAGCTTTATCGGTGCAAGCCACGGCGGAAGTGCCAGCAACGGTTCTGTAGCAACAGCATCTTTACTGTTCATTCCTTTGGCTATCGGCTTTGGATTTCTTGTTTACAGAAAGAATGCTCCTATGGCAGTAGCAACTGTACTTGGTGTAGTTTTGCTTGCTGTCTGTGTTGCAATCGGTCTTGCTTGTCCTCTTGATCTTCCTAAGAACTTCTGGATCGGTTTTGTATTTGTTTACATTATTATTGCATCCGTAACACCTGTATGGATTCTGTTACAGCCCAGAGATTACTTAAGCTCATTCCTGCTTTACTTTATGATGGCTGCAGCTGTAATCGGTATTATCGGTGCAACGATTGTTAACCCTGCATCAACTACATTCCAGACACCTGCATTTACAGGTTTTTCAGTAAACGGAAACTTCTTATTCCCTACACTGTTCATTACCATTGCATGTGGTGCTATTTCCGGTTTCCATTCACTGATCGCATCCGGTACAACATCAAAGCAGCTGTCCAATGAAAAAGATGCTCTTTTGGTTGGTTACGGTTCCATGTTGATCGAATGTGTACTTGCAGTTATCTCTTTGATTGCAATCGGTACACTTTCAAGCAACGGTTCTCAGGCTGCTGTTCAGGAAATGTTAGGTCTTGAGAAGATTTCTCCTACCATTATCTTCGGTACAGCAATTGCTAATTTCTTTGAAACGATTGGATTTGGTGAGACAGCAGTTAGTGCAACAAAGACAATTATCATGCTTGCTGTCAGCTGCTTCTGCTTAACATCTCTTGATACCGGTACCAGACTTGGACGTTTTATGTTCCAGGAATTATTTGCCGGTACAGAGGCAGGCAAGAAGATGAAGCTCGACAATATGTATGTAGCAACAATTATAACAGCAATTGGCGGTTTCGTTCTCTGCCTTGCAGGCTACACAAAGGTATGGCCTCTGTTTGGCGCTGCAAACCAGTTAGTTGCAGTTCCTGCATTCCTTGCACTTGCAGCTTACTTAAAGAAGATTGGAAAGAACAACAAGATGCTTTACATTCCTATTGTATTCATGGCATGTGCAACACTTTCTTCTTTGGCTCTGTCCTTAAAGAAGAACGTTACTGAGATCATCAGTGGTACAGCAACAGGTACAGCACTCTTTACAGATGTACTTCAGAGTGTAATCATTGTTCCTCTTGTAGTTCTTGCTATTATCCTGATCATCGATGGTGCGAAGGTATTATTTGCAAAGAAGAGTAACTAATTTCGAAGCATTATTGAATAAAAATTAAACAGAAGGACACCGGTTATCCGGTGTCCTTTTTTCTTTCAATTTGATTGAATTTCCGACTGATTTAGAGTATACTTATGTTATATAAATAAAGAATAGTAATTAATGGAGGATACCGTTATGAATACAGTGATTACAATCGGAAGACAATTTGGTTCAGCGGGACGTGAGATAGGACAGAAGGTTGCTGCATACTTCGGAATCAAATGTTACGATAAGGAACTGCTGAGCAGGGCAGCAAAAGAGAGCGGCTTCTGTGAAGAGATGTTGGAGAATCACGATGAGCGTCCTACCAATTCCTTTTTATATAATCTTGTTATGGACACATATTCGTTTGGTTACAACGCATCTCATTTTGTCGATATGCCCATCAGCCACAAGGTGTTTCTGGCACAATTTGATGCTATTAAAAAGATTGCAAGTGAAGGTCCATGTGTCATTGTAGGACGCTGCGCAGACTATGCATTGAACGATCTTAAAAATTGCGTTCATATTTTTATTTATGGTGATGAGGAAACCAAGACAAAACGTATTATGGAGAAATATAATCTGGACGCTGCCAAGGCCAAGGATATGTGTGTTAAGAAGGATAAACAGAGACAAAGTTATTACAACTATTATTCCTCCAAGAAATGGGGACGAGCTGACAGCTATGATCTTTGCATTAACAGTAGTATTCTCGGTATCGACGGCACAGTTAAACTTTTGATTCAGTATATTGAGGATTTTGAGGCTAAGAATAATTTTTAAAAACGAAATATATATGTTGTAAGAGAGAGCCAACTATTCGCAAAACACAAGTTTAACGAATAGTTGGCTCTTGAATTTACATGTTATGACTATTTTTTTCTACATAATCAAGTGTGCTGTTATATTTGGTAATTTGTTTTTTATAATTTGAAGAAAGATCTTCCCGGTTGTCATTCCTAATATTGATATGTCTTTTGTATTCAGAATGATATTCGGTGGCTTTATTTATTTCTTTTTTTCGTTTTCTGCGAATTTTAATGAAAGTATATACATTTACCAGCAAAGCAAATGCAATGATAATTCCTATCTGCAGTTTCATAATCTATAATGCCTCTTATCATTTGATAATTTCATCGGAATCAAGTACTATAGTAAAAGGTCCGTCATTGATAAGGGAAACCTTCATATGTGCACCAAATTTTCCGTGCTGTACAACCGGAACTTCTTCTTTACATTTGCTGATGATATACTCATATAACTCATTTGCAAGCTCCGGATTACCTGCATTAATAAAGGAAGGTCGGTTTCCATGTTTACAATCTGCATATAAAGTAAATTGTGAAATAATTAACAATTCGCCATTTACACTTTTGATATCAAGATTTGTTTTTCCGTCAGAATCTTCAAAAATACGTAAATGAATCAGTTTACTTACCATCTTATCTGCAATTTCTTTTGTATCAGTATTGCTGACACCGACTAAAACCAGAAATCCTTTTTTGATTTCTCCGATTATTTGATTATCTACACATACATTAGCTTCAGACACACGTTGGACAATAAATTTCATGGATACTGCTACTCTCCTTCTGAATTATTTTTCGACTCGTTCTCCTGCTGAGAAGGTTTTTTCTTAAATGATATTTTAAAGAAACGTTTTGTTTCATTGTTATTTTTTTCGATAAAAGTATTTTCATTGTTTTCATCTATATGATCCAGATCCATATATTCTGACGTAGATATCGGAAGATTCCGTTTCTTCAACATACGATCGATGATACGTCTTGTCATTGCATAAACAACGGCAAAGAACGGAACACCGATGATCATTCCAAGAAAACCAAACAGACCACCAAAGATGGTAATGGAGAAAATAACCCAGAAGCCGGATAATCCGGTAGATTGTCCAAGAATCTTGGGCCCGATAACGTTACCGTCTACCTGTTGTAAAATTAGAATGAAAATAATAAAGGTGATACATTTTATCGGATTGATCATTAAAATCAGAATTGCACTTGGTATTGCGCCGAGATATGGTCCAAAAAAAGGAATGATATTCGTAATACCAACAATAACGCTGACCAGCAAAGCATAAGGAATTTTCAAAAGGCTTGTTCCGATAAAGCAGATGATTCCGATGATTATGGAATCTACTATCTTTCCACTGATAAATCCGATAAAGGTATCGCTGATAAATCTGAAATCTTTGATCAGACTATTTGCTGTTTTAGTGGAAAAAATTGCATAAATGATCTTTTTTGATTGTCCGGCAAAGCTTTCTTTGCTGCAAAGTACATAAATGGAAATGATTAGCCCGATAATAAGATTCCACATTGCTTTCAATACACTGATCAGACTGAGAGACACTGTTTTGAGCAAAGATTCCATTTGCGGAATAATTGTGTTATTCAAGTACTTATCGATTTCTACGGAATAAGTGCTGACAAGCTGATTAAAAAGTGCTTCTATATCAGGGTTTGCTTCAAAATATTTGTCTGCAAAATGCATCAGATTGTTTACATAGATAGGAAAAGCAAATGAAATGCTTTTAACACTGGAAATCACATTGGGAATCAGTATGGAAAAGAAACCGTATATAAAAAGAATTACAATAATCACTGTCATAAGAACAGAAAGAAAACGCATCCACTTCTTCTTTGTGCTGTTCATTTCCGAGGATTTCGTAAATAATGGTATGAACAATTTCTTTTCTATAGAGTTTACAATAGGAGTTAATAAATAGGCAAGGATAATTCCATAGATAACGGGACTTGCAATGACAAGGATGGCATTGATCTTTCCGAGAAAGCGATCCCCATGAAATAAGAGATAATAAAAGCAAATTGAGGAGGCAACTACAAGGAAGGATGTAATACCAAGACTGATATGTTTTTTGTCGATGTTTATTTTCATAAATATAATCACCTGTCCTATATAAGATCACACAGATATTATTCTGTAAAATCAAGTATACCATTTTTTGAAGAAATATACTATGGATTATTCCCGAAATATGGTAGAATTAATAGATAAATTTATGAGGTGATATCATTGGAAAACAGTAAGAACTATCATGATGAACAAAATAATATCAATACCATGCGTATGAGAGAGGTACTTGATACTCTTCCGCCCTTTTGCAAGCAGTTTTTCAGGGGAATTCAGGAATATACATCCTCAAGGACAAGGCTGGCATATGCGTACGATATTCGCGTGTTTTTTGAATTTATGCATGCAAAAAACAATATCTGTTCCGGAATGGAAATCAAAGATTTCCCAATTACGCTGTTAGATCAGATCACGCGTGAAGATATAGAAGAATATATGGATTATATATCATTATATGAAAAAGACGGAAAAGAATATATGAATAATGAGCGTGGAAAAAAGCGTAAATTATCTGCGCTAAAAAGTTTTTATAATTATTTTTTCTGTTCAGAATTGATTCAAACAAATCCGGCAGCACTTGTCCCGCTTCCCAAACAGCATGAGAAAGAAATTGTAAGGCTTGATGCTGATGAGGTAGCCATTCTTCTTGATCAGGTGGAGGATGGAACTAATCTTACTAAAAGCCAGCTTCGCTATCATGAAAAAACAAAAATAAGGGATGTAGCTTTGCTTACTCTTCTGCTCGGAACAGGAATTCGTGTATCAGAGTGTGTAGGCCTTGATATCAATGATGTGGATTTTAAAAATAATGGGATAAAAATACGCCGGAAAGGCGGATATGAAACTGTTGTGTACTTTGGAGATGAGGTTGCAGAGGCTATGCATGATTACCTGGAGAAAAGACACCATATAATTCCTCTGGAAGGACATGAAAATGCATTGTTTCTCTCTCTGCAGAACCGGAGAATCACGGTTCGTGCTGTGGAAAATCTTGTAAAAAAATATGCTGCAACGGTTACCAGTCTGAAAAAAATAACTCCTCATAAATTAAGGAGTACATATGGCACATCACTCTATCAGGAAACCAGAGATATCTATCTGGTTGCTGATGTATTGGGACATAAAGATGTAAATACCACCAGAAAGCATTATGCGGCTCAGGAAGACAGCCGAAGGCGTCAAGCGGCTAAAGCAGTAAGACTACGCGAAAAACTGTAATATGAGCCTTACAGGGCCGTAGAACGTGACATTACTATTGATACAGTCGCATCCAAAGAGCATCACATGCAGATCAGCCTACAAATTCATTACTGTAATAGGGAATAATAATATACTGCCCATAAACGATATTGTCATTTTTCAGATGATTGATATCTTTTACTTCTTTGATATAGCTGCTATAGGTATCATAATAATTTTCATCGGCATATAATTCAGCATAATCCCAAAGGGTATCTCCTGCTCCTACCGCAATGCTCTTGTAATATTTATAGGATACCTCTTCCTTGTTTGATTGAGCCTTGGAACCGAAGCTGCAAAACAAAATGGAAAAGCTGGCGATTAAAACAAAAGTCATAATGGTTAAACAGATATTACGATGCATCTGACGCCTTCTTTTTAATTTATTGTTTCTGATCCTGCGTTCACTGATCTGGTTATTCATCTGAAGCACCCCTATAAAACAAACACTTGTTGCGAACAAACGTTCTTTATAGTCAAATTATATCGAACGTGCATTCTGATGTCAAGCATAATTTAAAAAAAATCGAACAAATATTTGGAATATATGTTTGCTTTTGAAAAAATACTATGATATACTTTATTTAAAGAATTTAACATAAAAGAAAAAGGGAGGATTCATATGGCATACGGTAAAATTACTGCAAAACAACAGGAAATACTTGATTATATTAAAGATGAGATTCTAAAAAGAGGCTATCCGCCGGCAGTTCGTGAAATTTGTGAGGCTGTTAATCTGAAATCTACTTCTTCTGTTCATTCTCATTTGGAAACACTTGAAAAGAACGGTTATATCAGACGAGATCCTACCAAACCCCGTGCCATTGAAATCTGTGATGATAATTTTCAAATGGTACGTACAGAGATGGTAAGTCTTCCTGTTGTCGGACAGGTCGCTGCAGGTCAGCCTATTCTTGCAGAAGAAAATATTGAGAGTTACTTTCCTGTTCCTGCCGAGTATGTTCCACAGGGTGAATCCTTTATCTTAAATGTGAAGGGTGATTCCATGATTAATGCCGGTATTTTCAGTGGTGATCAGTTGTTTGTGAATTCCTGCAATACTGCCAGGAACGGTGAAATCGTGGTTGCATTGATTGATGATTCAGCTACAGTAAAAACATATTACAAAGAAGACGGACATATCAGGCTTCAACCTGAGAATGATTCAATGGATCCCATCATTGTTAATGATTGCCGTATTTTAGGAAAAGTATTTGGCGTTTTCAGAATTTTTCATTAATGCCATAATTTGGATGTCTATTTTCCTCTGTTCGTGGCACAATATGATTGAGGCTGTAAATGAATGGAGGTAAAAAATATGAATAATAAAGTCTTAGACTGTATCGCTCTTACTTTAGCGATCATTGGTGCCGTAAACTGGGGACTGATCGGATTTTTTTCCTTCGATCTTGTCGCCTTGATTTTCGGTAATATGTCCTGGATTTCAAGAGTTATTTATGCCTTAGTCGGCATTAGCGGACTGTATCTGCTTTCCTTTTATCTTTACGCAGGCGGTCCTGAAAGAAGTCACCAGGAAGTCAGATAACAAAACAAAATAAAAAAGTAAGACGCACAGGAAGTGCGTCTTACTTTTTTGGTATCTGTATGTGTTATTACAGTGTATTTTTCAGATCATTTAATTCTATTTTTTTGCCATCGCACCATATTCTTTCCAGATCATAGAAAAGACGATTTTCCTTATCGAAAATGTGAATGATAATATCGCCAAAGTCAAGTAGAATCCAGTTGGCGTTATTGTATCCTTCTATCTGTTTTAAAGGAAGACCGGCACGGCCGAGCTTTTCATCCACAACATCACTTAAGGCCTGTATCTGACTTTTGTTATTACCGCCCGCAATAATAAAGTAATCTGCGATCACAGACACTTCACTGATGTCAATGATCGCGATATCTTCTGCTTTTTTGTCCTCCAGTGCCTCTACTGCAAGGACTGCAAAATCCTTTGTTTTATTGTCTGTCATGATTTACCTCCTTAACATTTCGCCAATAAATCTGCATAATAGTCATAAGTTTCTTTTGTTAAAGGATCAATTTCTCCTCCGCCACTCTCCAGATAACTCAAAATATCGGTAAGTATCTTTAAAAGTGCCTGATCTAGATTTTGAAAAGCCAATTTACGAACTTCAGAAAGATTGGGTGCCTGCTTTCTGGATGGTTCGATATAGTCAGCAATATATATGATTTTTTCAAGAGTGGACATCCCGGGTCTTCCCGTTGTATGATTTAATATAGCATTTAGGATATCCTGATCTTCAATATCAAATTTATTTTTTGCGATGCAGTAACCTGCTTTTGCATGAAGCAGATAAGGATTCCGGCTTTCCACAGAATTAATTTCCATATTGTTTTTTCTGCAGACAGAGATTTTCTTATCATCGCTGAAGCATTTGGCGCAGTCATGAAGAAGTCCTGCCGTCTCGGCCTTGACCGGATCAACATCATTACACATTGCCAGTGCGGCGGCTGTGTAGGCAACACCGAGGGTATGCTCATATCGCTTGGCATCCAGTTCTTTCTCCATGGATTTCCTGATTTTTTTCAAATCTGCTGTTTTCAAGATTAAGCCTCCCAATAATACACATATATTTATGCTGTTTATTTTTCTTTATAAAGCCTGTTTTTCTCGATATAGGTAATTACTTTGTCGGGTAAAAGATATCTGACCGATTCTCCTCTTTTTATCTTTTCTCTGATTTCTGTGGAGGATATATCGAATTTCCTTTCCGGAAGAAGGATGATTCGGGCATTATATTTCTCTTTTAAATCTGCTGCTTTTTTGAGAATTGCGCTTTCATCTTTTGCACCTCTTGCCGCTACAATAAGCGTGCAGCAGGCGAGGATTTCTTCCGGTTTCCACCAGGTTTCAATAGAAAAAAGGTTATCTGTGCCAACAATAAAGTAATATTCTGTTTCAGGATGAAGCTTCTTCAGTTCTGCCAGAGTTTCGCAGGTATAGGTTGGTCCTTTTCGTTCCACTTCCATGGCAGAAAGTGCAAAGTAAGGATTATTTTCAATTGCCAGAGCTGTCATGGAAATCCGGGTTTCGCCATCCGGAATCTGTTCATAATCTTTCATATAGGAATTTCCGCTTGGCATAAACAGAATCTCGTCCAGGCTGCAGTATTCTCTTGCATGTTCCGCTAAGATAAGATGGCCGTTATGGATTGGATTGAAAGTACCACCCATAATTCCGACTTTGCTTTTCTGAATCATATGAATCCACTTCTTTCTCCTTTATAAAGTTTATAAAGGAAGATTGATTTTTTTGTGATCTTTGCTTTCCTTATAAAGTACTATTTTTTTCCCGATTACCTGTACTACCTGGGATTTCGTACGCTCTGAAAGCGCAGAAGCTATTTCCCGGGGATCCTCCATACAGTTTTTGAGGACAGCCAGTTTGATCAGTTCTCTTGTGTTAAAAGCTTCACTGACAGCCTCTGTAACCTCGGGCGTGAGACCGGATTTTCCTATCTGAAATACAGGTTCGATATTCATTGCAAGACCTTTTAAAAAAGCGCGCTGTTTGCTTGTCATAAGTATCCCTCCTACTTGTAATAATCAAAGGAAAGACCGTACATTCTTACGGTGTCGCCTTCTTTGATTCCCAGTGCTTCCAGTTCATCGAGAATTCCGTTCTGCTTCAGGAAATTCTGGAAGAAAGTGAAGCCCTTTTCGGAATCAAGGTTGGTATAACCAAGCATTTTTTCGATACGGGGACCTTCAATTACATACTCGTCTGCCTCTTCATCATAAACTACGGTATAGGGTTCATCAGAACCGGAAATCATGTATTCGGGGAAGAATTCCTGTTCAAAGACAACGGGTTTGTCATCTACGGTATCAAGCAGTTCCCTCACATGATAAAGTAATTCCCGGATTCCTTTACCGTTAATCGCAGAGATGGGATAAACAGCAATTCCCTGAGGTTCAAACTCTTTCTTAAGAGCTTCCACGGGATTCGTTCCGGAACCGTCATCAAAAATCATGTCAATTTTGTTGGCGGCAATCACTTGAGGCCTTGCCGCAATTTCGGGATTATAGGCTTTCAACTCTTTATTAATGGCATAAATATCCGCAATGGGATCTCTTCCTTCCGTAGATGCGGCATCCACAATGTGAATGATGACCTTGGTCCGTTCAATGTGACGAAGAAATTCAAACCCAAGACCAACACCTTCGGAAGCACCCTCAATAAGGCCCGGAATGTCTGCCATGACAAAGCCTTTGGCATCGTCAAGATCAACCACTCCAAGATGCGGATTGATTGTTGTGAAATGATAATTGGCAATCTGGGGTCTTGCATTGCTCACCCTGGTCAGAAGGGTGGATTTTCCCACGTTTGGGAAACCGACAAGGCCCACATCGGCAATCACTTTAAGCTCAAGCTGAAGTTCAAGCTCTTTTGCAGGCTGTCCCGGCTGCGCGTACTTTGGCACCTGCATGGTGCTTGTGGCATAGTGCTGATTTCCATTTCCGCCGCGCCCTCCCTGCAAAAGAAGAAAGCGCATGTTATCTCCGGAAAGATCGGTGATCACCTTCCCGCTCTCCGCTTCTTTCACTACTGTGCCTGCCGGCATTTTTAAGATCAGATCAGCACCTGATTTTCCTTTACAATTCCGCTTGCCGCCATCTTCGCCGTCTTCTGCTTTATATTTACGGACATGCCGATAATCGCTTAACGTATTCATCCCTTCATCTACCTCAAGGATTACACTTCCGCCGTTACCGCCATCTCCTCCGTCCGGTCCGCCGTTGGCAACAAATTTTTCACGTCTGAAAGATACATGTCCGTCACCGCCTTTGCCGCTTCGAACGTATATCTTTGCTCTATCTGCAAACATAATGTATTCCTTTCATTAATAAAAGAAGAGGGCTTCAAACGATTAGTGTTTGAAGCCCGATTCATCGTACTATTTCTCTACAGGATATACGGAAGCCTGTTTCTTGTCTCTTCCTTTTCTTTCGAATCTAAGTACACCGTCAACTAATGCGAACAATGTGTCATCTCCGCCGATACCTACGTTAACACCGGGATGGATCTTTGTTCCACGCTGTCTGTATAAAATGTTTCCTGCTTTTACGAATTGTCCGTCAGCTCTTTTCGCACCTAATCTCTTGGACTCGGAATCTCTACCGTTCTTGGTAGAACCAACACCCTTTTTGTGAGCGAAAAATTGAAGGTTCATCTTTAACATGGTTTACACCTCCTTGAATTTAAGTTCCAGATACTTCTTACCGTAGCTATCTACGATACCCTTTAATCCAAGTACAAGAGAATCCATCAGTAATATGCTCTCTTTTGAAAGTGTATTCTGAAATCTGCAATCTATGAATCCCCGGTCTTCATCAGTAGTTATCTCCATTTTTTCATGGGTTAATTCATCCAATGAATTAATGGTATTGATGGTAAGACAGGAAACCGAGGCACAAACAATATCTTTGCCGTATGCTGCATAGCCTGCATGACCCTTACAGGTCAGTCTCTTATATTCTCCGTTTTTGGATTTATAAATTGTAATGGTTGTCATAACCGTTTCCTACATACGAATTAAGCGTTGATCTTTTCAATCTTAACCTGTGTGTATGCTTGTCTATGACCGTTTTTCTTATGATAACCGGTTTTTCTCTTATACTTGTAAACGATAACCTTGCGGGATCTTCCCTGTTCCATAACTGTTGCAGTTACGTTAGCGCTCGCTACATCTCCGGCAACCTTAAGCTCGTTATCGCTGATAGCGACAACCTGATCAAATGTTACAGTATCTCCGGGTTCTGCATTCAGCTTCTCAACCTTAATCACATCACCCTCGGAAACCTTATACTGCTTTCCACCTGTTGCAATGATTGCGTACATATGGGCACCTCCTTCTAACCAGCCGAAACTGATTTTACTCGCTAACTACGGTGGCGCTAAGCGCACTTCTACCTCGTTATGCGGCATACTCATAAAATATACCATTTCAGGTATGTTGTGTCAAGATGTTTTTCCAAAAAAATCAAAAAGCGGTTTGCTGACTTTTTTTCTTGTGATTTCCACAATTCCCAGGGGTGTCATATCCACCAGCCTCGTTCGCACCTTGTCTTCCTGAAGGATCCTGTCAAGGGTTTCCATAAGTGTTTGATTGTCTGCATCCTCTTCCATATTGATAAAGTCCACCATGATCATACCGGAATAGTTCCGAAGGCGGAGCTGCCTTGCCACTTCCTTTGCAGCTTCCAGATTTACCTTGAGACAATAGTCCCGGCTTTCCTTTCCTTTGCCTATGGATTTCCCGGAATTCACATCTATGACAACCATAGCTTCAGTAGGTTCTATAACCAGATATCCGCCGCAGGAAAGCCAGACCTTCTTGGCGAGGGCTTCCTTTAAATGAGTTTCAATGCTGTAGAGCTTCGACAGGGTCAACATTTCATCCTGATAAAGACGGACACTTTTATCGGAAAAGGCTTTGATCAGAATATCATAGAGGTCAGGAAGATCCGTTACGATCTCATCATAGGAATCCAGGGGAATATTTTTGATAAGACGAATGATTTCCGGCTCCGGCTGATAAAAACAGGAATAACAGGTACGATGACGATAGGTATCCCTGATCGTATCAAAGATATGAATAAACATTCTCATCTCCTGAATAAGCGGTGCCGGATCTGTAAGGCTCTCTGTATTTGTTCGTATGGTAAATTGATACTGTTTCCGCCCTTCAATAAACGCCTCTTTTATTGACTGACTCAGAAAGTCAATTTTATCTTTGCTCAATTTTCTGGAATAGCGGATTCCATGGCCGAAAAAACTGCATACACAGTACTGTCCGGTAAGTTCAAGCTTTTCGGATGCTGTAGGCTGCTTGGTCTTTAATGCTTCTCCGGCAATCTGTACAACGATATCATCACCCTGACGAATATACTCCCCTTCGGAGAACTCTCTGTTTGCACACAAAAACTTGTTATTTTCCTTAAGGGGCAGATAGACACTATCCTCGCCGGAAACAGAAAGGAAAGCACCTCGAAGTCCGGAAACAACATCCTTAACTCTTGCAAGATAAATATTGCCAAGGATACCTTCCTGCGATAATAAAGGAGCTGTTTCCATTAACACCGGTTGTTTCTCATTAAAATGTGTCAGCAGTAAGCGATTATTCTGTTTGGTAATGACAATTTTCCCCATAACTGATAATCTCTCTCAATTGTACTTTCAGGCTCTTGCAATTAACGGAACAAGCCTGTTTTCTTCATTTCTTTTGTATGTGTCGATTCTTTTTATCCGGAAAGGAAATGCAGGCAATTCGATAGCAAGCGAATCAAAAAAGGTCTCCAGCACAAAGCCCGGTTTAATATTGCTTCCGCTGCCTGCATCCAGTAACATGTAAACCTGCTCATCCCTGATCTCCATCCTGTATATTCCCTCTTTCAGATTCAGTTCCTTTTCCCCTTTTTTTGTCTTTTTTATGACAGGAATGGATTCCTGCTGATAAAAGGCATAAAGTCTGTCCTTCCAATCTTCGGGAAGCATTACCTTGTCACTGAAGGACACCAGATAGTCGCAGGCTGATACACTTGCCATGGCGTTTCCTTCTTTATCGTCAAGAACAGCCACATCCAGAATCTGAATACCTTCTACCATAACACTGTTTAAGCGGTTTTTCATATCTTCTTCGCTTACGATGGAATGTAACTCCACATCAAAATATTCTCCGATGCTCTCATGTCCCACTGACAAAGGGGAGGCAAAAGACATGATCTGGTGGGGAGAAAAACCTGTAGTGTAGGCAATATCGATATCAGCTCTTCTGATCGCTTTTTGGAAATATCTCATCACATCCAGGTGCCCGATAAACTTGATAGGGCCTTCCTTGGAAAATTTAATTCTGACTTTCATAATGGTAACCTCATCTGCATTTTACAATCTGTCAGGCTCTTTTCTCGTAGCATACGCCTGTCTGAAATCTGGCCGCTCCGCAGCCCTGACACTGCATGCGGCAGTTGGGAGTAACGGTCTCCTCCTGCGCTCTGTGCCATTCCTTAAGCAGAAATGACTTGGAAACGCCGCAGTCCAGGAAATCCCACGGGAAAATTTCATCATCACTGCGCTCTCTCACTGTGTAGAAATCAGGATCGATACCGCATTCCTCAAAGGACTCAAACCACAGATCATTTTTGTAATATTCACTCCAGGCATCATAGAAGCAGCCTTTTTCATAAGCCTTTAGGATAACCTGATTTAAACGCCTGTCACCTCTTGCAAAGATGCCTTCCATGACACTGGCATCCGCTTCATGCCAATTATATTTGATACTCTTCTGATTCAGTTGCTGCGAGATGGATGTTCTTGTCATGTATGCCTTTTCAAGGAACTCCTCCTTGCGGCACTGAGGTGCCCACTGAAAGGGTGTAAAGGGCTTTGGAATAAAGAAGGAGGTGCTTGCCACAATCTGTACCTTTCCGTTTCTCTTTTCCTTTGGAACGGTTTCATAGAACAATGCCGCAATTTTGTTGCTAAGCTCTGCAATGCCTCTGATATCCTCTTCTGTCTCAAAGGGAAGTCCGAGCATGAAATACAGCTTGACTCTTGTCCAGCCGCCTTCGAAGGCAAGCTTTGCCCCCTGCAGGATCACTTCCTCCGTTAATCCCTTGTTGATCACGTCCCTGAGTCTCTGGCTTCCGGCTTCCGGCGCAAAAGTAAGACTGCTCTTTTTCACATCCTGCACCTTGTTCATGACATCCAGCGAAAAGGCGTCAATGCGAAGGGAGGGCAGAGAAATGTTTATCTTCCGCTTATTGCATTCCTCAATCAAAAAATCGATGAGTTCGGGGAGTTTTGAGTAATCACTGGAGCTCAGGGAACTTAGAGAAATTTCTTCGTGCCCTGTATTTGCCAGCATTTTCATGGCATAATCTTTTAAAAAGTCAACATCACGTTCTCTCACCGGCCGGTAGAGTTGTCCTGCCTGGCAGAACCGGCAGCCTCTGATACAGCCTCGTTGAATTTCGAGTACCACTCTGTCCTGTGTCACTTTGATGAAGGGAACGACAGGAGCCGCCGGATAATAGGTGTCTGATACATCGCTTACCAGTTCCTTCACGATTTTAGAAGGCATATCGGGAAAAAGAGGCTTCCTTTCTAAAATGGTGCCATCCTCTTTGTAAGAAACCTCATAAAGAGAAGGAACATACATACCCGGAATGGATGCAGCTTTTCTTAAGAAAGCAGCCCTGCTCTCGCCCTTTTCTTTGCATTCTTCATACAGAGAAATCAGATTTCGGTACTGTGTCTCTCCCTCACCGATATAAAAAAGATCAAAGAAATCGCAGATTGGTTCCGGGTTATAGGTACAGGGCCCGCCGCCGATCACGATGGGATCTTCATCACTTCTGTCCTTTGCAAGAAGAGGAATTCCTGCAAGATCAAGTACCTGTAGGATATTGGTATAACACATTTCATACTGAATGGTGATACCGAGAAAATCAAATTCCTTGATGGGATCCTGAGATTCCAATGCAAAAAGAGGGATATTTTCTTTTCGCATGATGGCATCTAAATCCACCCAGGGAGAGTAAACTCTTTCACACCAAACATCCTCAAAGCTGTTTAACATATCATAAATAATCTGGATTCCCAGATGGGACATTCCGATTTCGTAAACATCCGGAAAGCACATGGCAAAGCGGACCCTGATATCCTTCTTGTCCTTCATCACGGCATTTACTTCATTGCCGATATATCTGGCAGGTTTTTCTACCTGCATCAGAATTTCTTCACTTAACATTAAAGATTTCATGTATTTTTATATCCTTTATTTTTCATTTTGATGCCTCTATCAGTATATAGGAAAAACAATTATAAATCAAATGAATTTAAAAAAGGGAGATCAATGGGCAGATCAATGTTTTCTGTCAAAAAAGTATAGAGATCGAAAGTGTTTATATGAAAGAGGCTGATCTCATTTTTATCAAAATAAATAAAGCCGGACAGAAAAATAAGGGCGATCAAAAAGCGGAAACGAAAACCCGTAAGAATTCTGCTTTTTTTGCCGGATACCTGCTTTTCTCCTGTGACAGGAAGGCTCATTGCTGTTTCTGTGCTGTATAATTCTCTCTGGTCATTTGCCGGAGAGATTCCGTAGAGTATCTGCTCCCGCTCACGACATTTCATCCTGTTATATTGATTCTGCATTCTGATGGTATGAACAAGCTGAAGCTTTTGGTCTGTACTGATATGATTCATATAAACCTGCATAAGACAAACTTTTTTATAAAATATGCACTGCATGATCATTCTATGCAGTGCATGTGTATCGGTTACATGATTTCATTGAAAAAGCAGCTGTAGCTTCCGGTATGGCATGCGGCGCCTACCTGCTCTACCTTGGCGAGCAAAGTGTCTTTGTCGCAGTCGGCAATCAGTTCTTTCACATACTGGTAATGACCGCTTGTATCCCCTTTAATCCAAAGTTCATTCCTGCTTCTGCTGAAATAAGTCATGCGTTTTGTTTTTAAGGTCATCTCGTAGGCTTCCTCGTTCATGTAAGCCACCATCAGGACTTGAAGTGTTTTATGATCCTGGACAACTACCGTTACATGACCGTCTGAATTTTTTTTGAGATCTTTCCACGGAATATATTTTTTCAGACCGGGAATGATGGTTACCTTTTCACTCATCTTATAAGCTGCCTTTCGTACTTAATACATCCTTTATTCTTTCATCCTTGGATGTTGCCTCGTCAAGCGCCTTGGCAAAAGCCTTGAACATGGCTTCGATCATGTGATGATTGTTGATGCCGGAAAGCATTTTGATATGCAGATTCATACCGGCTGTGTAGGACACTGCATAAAAGAATTCCCGCACAAGCTCGGTTTCCAGATAGCCCACTCTCTCTGTTGTAAAATTACAGTCAAAGGCAAGGTAGGGTCTTCCGCACAGATCCACCGCACAAAGAGCAAGCGCATCGTCCATGGGCAGAATAAAGGAACCATATCTCTTGATTCCTGCCTTGTCTCCCACGGCTTCCTTTATGGCGGTTCCAAGTACGATCCCGGCATCTTCTACCGTGTGATGTCCATCCACCTGCAAATCGCCCTTTATGGAAAGATCAAGATCAAAAAAACCATGCTTTGCAAAGCCTTCCAGCATGTGATTGAAAAAACCGATACCGGTATCAATATGACTTGTCCCTGTTCCGTCGATCGTGAATGTCATGGAAATATCTGTTTCTTTTGTGGTTCTTGTTACGGTTGCGCTACGGCTCATATAAACGACCTTACCTTTCGTTTTCAAATCTGACTTTAATGGAGTTTGCATGAGCGGTCAGGCCTTCCTCTTTGGCAAACAGCTCAATATCTTTATGTACTTTCTTAAGGGCATCCTTTGAGTAAGAGATGATGCTTGTTTTCTTCATGAAATCATCTACATTTAAAGGTGAGAAGAATTTTGCAGTTCCGTTAGTCGGTAAAATGTGGTTGGGACCCGCAAAATAATCTCCCAGCGGCTCTGAAGAATATTCACCCAGAAAAATCGCACCTGCATTTTTGATCTTTGTCATGGTTTCAAAAGGATTGACAGTTAAAATCTCCAGATGTTCGGAAGCAATCTCATTGGCAGCCGCAATGGCTTCATCCATTGTCTCAGCCACAAAAATATTGCCGTAATTGTCCAGGGATGAACGAATGATCTGTTCCCTTGACAGCTCTTTTGTAAAATTCTCGACTTCTACTGAAACTTTTTCTGCAAGCTCTCTGCTGGTGGTAATAAGAATGGCGCTGGCCAGCTCATCATGTTCAGCCTGGGAAAGCAGATCTGCTGCAACATATCTGGGATTTGCGGTTTCATCTGCAAGTACCAGGATTTCACTGGGACCTGCAATGGAATCAATGCTGACAAAACCAAAGCATGCCTTTTTGGCAAGGGCAACAAAAATATTGCCGGGACCGGTAATCTTGTCCACCTTAGGAATACTCTCCGTTCCAAAAGCCATGGCGGCGATTGCCTGAGCACCGCCAACCTTATAGATCTCATTCACCCCTGCAATGTCAGCGGCAACCAGCGTTCCCGGATTTACTTTACCGTCCTTTCCGGGAGGCGTTGTCATAATAATTCGCTTTACACCGGCAACCTTTGCGGGAAGCACGTTCATAAGGACACTGGAAGGATAAGCAGCCTTACCGCCGGGAACATAGACACCGGAGATTTCGATAGGAAGAATTTTCTGACCTAAAATGGTTCCGTCTTCCTCGGGTGCAATCCAGCTGTTGTGTAACTGCTTTTGATGAAACTTTGTGATATTGGCAGCTGATTTTTTCATGACCTCTACAAGATCAGGATTAACCTTTGTATAAGCTTCCTCAATCTCTTCCCGGGTAACCTGAATGGTTTCGGCAGTAATGGTACATTGATCAAACTTCATTGTATAATCAAACAGAGCCTTATCTCTGTTTGCTTTTACATTTTCAATAATTTCATTGACTGTCTGCTCATATTGTCCGTAGCTTTGCGGACTCCTTTTGATCAGCTGTTCCAACAATGTGTTTTTGGAGTCTTCATTTAAATTAATAATGCGCATTTCATCTTATCCTTTCTGTTCCTGTTCCATAATATCACCTTAACACAGCTCCTTCAGTCTGCTGATCAGACTGCGGATTCTTTCTGTCTCCATCTGCATGCTGACCTGATTTACGATCATTCTTGCAGATAAGGGACAGATTTCCTCAAGGACCTGCAAACCGTTTTCACGTAAGGTGGAACCGGTCTCCACAATATCTACAATCACATCCGAAAGGCCGACAATAGGACCTAATTCCACGGAGCCATTCAGCTTAATGATATCAACAGTCTGATGCTTTTTGTTATAAAAATAATCCTTTGCAATATTAGGATACTTGCTTGCCACACGGATCATTTCGTGATGCTTCAGGAGCTCTCTTGCCGATTCGGGACCGCACACACACATCCTGCATTTGCCAAAGCCCAGATCAAGAACCTCATAAACTCTTCTGTTCTCCTCCATGATGGTATCACTTCCGACCACACCGATATCGGCAGCGCCGTATTCCACGTAAGTGGGAACATCGGGCCCTTTGGCGAGGAAAAATCTAAGCTTTAAATCCTCGTTGACAAAAATCAGTTTTCTGGAATCCTTATCCTTCATTTCCTCACAGGTAATCCCGATCTGTTCTAAAAGCTCCAGGGTTTTACTGGCAAGTCTGCCTTTCCCAAGAGCAAAGGTTAAATATCTATCATTGCTCATTTTGTTTGTTCCTCCGGTACCAGCACAGTTCTGATGCCATTTCTTCGAAGCCCTTTTGCCTCAGCCAGTTTACTCTCATAATTGTCATGATGATAAGTCAGTGTTTTCACCTCATGATTGATGTGAACAGGAACCTTCTGTCTGTTGAGGGCCTGCATCAGATCATCGATTACAATGACAAAACCGATTGCAGGTGCTTTTTTCCCAAAATATCCGAGAAGATTGTCATATCTTCCCCCTTTTAAAATGGCGTCACCCACTCCGTAGGTATAGACTTTAAAAATAACACCCGTATAATAATTATATTTACTCAGCATGCCAAGATCAAAAGAAACATATTTCTCTACACCATATTCACAGAGAACCTGATAGAGCTTTTCCAGTCTTTCTATGGCATGAATGGATCTTTCATTATCAGTGATCTCCTTTGCCTTTAACAAAGATTCCACAGAGCCAAAGTATTCCGTGGTTTTCAATAGCATTTCACGATGTTTTGCATCAATGCCCTTTTCCGTAAGAAGATTTTCCGCTCCAAAGATGTTCTTGCCGGAAATAAATTCGCGAAGAGAAAGCTCGGTTTCCTCGTCAAGACCTGCCTGTTCACAGAGGCCCTTAAAATATTCGATTTCACCGATACTGAGCTGAAATTCCTTTAATCCGGCACAAAGTAAAGATTCAATGGCCATGGCAATCATCTCACCGTCTGCCTCTACGCTTCCGTCTCCCATCAGTTCTGCCCCCATCTGGGTCACTTCTTTTAACTTTCCCTGCAGATTATTTGTGTTGGTAAATGTATTGCCAAGATAACAAAAACGAATCGGAACATCCTCATCCATAAAATACTTGGCAGCACATCTTGCCATGGAAGGCGTAAAATCCGGCCTGAGCACTAACGTATTTCCTTCTTTGTCAAAGAATTTATATAACTCCTTTGAGGGAGTCGTACCAATTTCCTTGGAAAAGACATCAAAAAATTCAAACGTTGGTGTCTGAATATCCTCATAGCCATATAAATTGATCTTCCTGTGGATCAGGCTTTCCGTTGCCAGTTTTTTGGAATATTCCTCGCCGTATATGTCACGTACACCCTCAGGAGTATGTACCAGTTTTTTACTCATAACAAATTTACGCTCCTTGATTACTTTATCACATCACAGTGCTACCTCACTACCATGGTAGCGTTTAAAACTATTGACAGTATAACGAAAAGTTTTCGGAATGTCAAATTATTTTATCAAAAGTCCCGGTCTTCCAGATCTTTACTTAAAATATCAAGATAAGGAACTAAGATGCCGTTTTTTTTAGGAAGATAATAATCCGGGTTGAGTTCTTCGATCCGAAAGCTTTTTCGTCCACCGCTCATTGCCCTGTCCCAGAAGAACTTCAGCATTTCAAAAGGAAGATAGTAAAAAAGATCTCTATGTGTGTAATAAATCAGAAAAAAGGCAATTCCCTTCTGCTTTTCGAACTCTTCCATAAAGTTAACCTGATGCTCATGAATGTTCTGAAGGGAAAAAGTATCCACAGTGCATTCCTTGGCGTCAAAACAGACAGGAATCCCCTGCACAACTCCGATATAGTCCACCGTACTCTTCTTATCAAAGTAAGCAAGGGTAATATGCCTGCTCTGCTTATCAATATTGATGGGAGTAATGGGCGTCGGAATTTTCTGAATCAGGGCAAGACCGTTTTCCAGATATTTTTCGTTTGTTCGATTGATTAAATCCTCCAGTGTAGAGCCTCGAAGCCCCCGTGAACTCCATGTAGCCATTTACAGACCTCTTTTATCATTTATTTTCCAGTAAAAGCTTTTGAAAGACAGAAGGCTCTTCGGCGATAAAAACAGGACCTGCCCCTTCAAGAAGAGATTCCTCTTTTGAAAATTCCAGGCGGTATGCATGAAGAAGCTGTCCCTGTGCCGGAAATCTGTCTTTATATTTTTCGTTAAATTTATGGTCTCCGTATTTGTAATCCATCAGAATCGGGTGACCGACTGAAGCCATATGGGCGCGAATCTGATGGGTTTTTCCTGTAATCAGTTCCACTTCAAGATATGTCATATCAGAAAGCTTCTGAACAGGATAAAACCGGGTCTTAATATACGCTCCCTGTTCTATCGGCGTTTCTGAAATTATGACTTTGTTGGTCAATTCATTTTTTACAAGATAACCCTTAAGCAACTCTTCTTTTTCCACAGAGCCTTTCACAAACAGACGGTAAAATTTATGCACCTTGCGTTCCCTGATCAGCATGGAAAGTCTCTGGCTTCCCTTCAGAGTTTTGGAACAAAGCACAAGGCCGCTCGTATTTCTGTCAAGTCGGTTGCAGACAGAGGGTTTAAAGGTCCTTAGAGACTCCCGGGTTATTGCATTTGAAAAAAGCAGGTATCCGATCAGCCACTCGTTAAGAGACAAATCACTGTCCTTTGATTTCTGAGTCAGTATGCCGGAGGGTTTATTGACGATCAGCATATTTTGATTCTCAAAAACAATCTGAATGTCTTTCAGTGTCTGATATGCTTTTATAAATTCACTCTCCTTTTGAAGGGAATCCTGAAAAGATAAAAAAGTTTCTTCGGAAAGAAAGAGAGAAATCTCATCTCCGATGGAAAGCTTTTCCCTCCCTTCCGCTTTTTTTCCGTTTAAAACAATGTTTTTTTTGCGGAGCATCTTATAAAAAAAAGAAGCAGGTGCCTTCGGAAGCAATTTGTGAAGATATTTATCAAACCGCTGACCGGCTTCATTGGAATTTATGGTGAACTGATACATAATCATCTTTCCTTAAAGTGAAATATCATATAGCACGATTCTAACCTCATCATCTTTTTCAGGTGTCTTTTCATGTTCAAGCCCATTTAATTGTTTTAAGCGTTCACAGTATTTATTAAGATCAGTAAAAATTTTAATTGTCAGATCCTTATAGCCGCCCTGCTTTAACATGGTTTCAAGATGTTCCTCGCAGTCCTTACAGTTGCAGGAGCTGCTCTCTGTGTAACCGCAAATATTTTTTCCTTCCACTACCATATGGCTGAGCGCAAAATTTTCCTTGTAGGAGGTAAAATACATATCATACATCCCGATAAGGCTGCCCTCAGCTTTTGCAATTGTTTCCTTAGCGGATAAACTGCATCCCTTGGCTCTCATATACATCACAAGGTTCACAAAACTCTTTGAAGCGGGAAGGAGTCCCAGAACTGCTACCACAGTGAGCAGATTTTTTCTTGTGCCTGTGGTAATCACACCGGCAAAAAACAGAGCCAGTGCAATGGCAAAATAAATAATTGTTCTGATCAAAACGAGATTTCTCTTTTGTTGCAGATATCCATAGGTACCTTTGATTGCTTTTTTCATTTATGTCTCCTGCTGTTATTATTATGTTTTATTTTTCTCGGCGGAATCAGACATTTTTTGTCAAAACCGATCAGATCTGTCCTTCCGGCCTTATGAAGAGCCTCGGAAACGAGATCATAATTCTCCGGGTCTCTATATTGTATCAATGCCCGTTGCATAGCCTTTTCGTGAGGATTTCTGCATACATAGACCTTCTCGCCGTTTCTTGGATCGATTCCCGTGTAGTACATTACCGTGGAAACCGTTGACGGAGTCGGATAAAAATCCTGTACCTGTTCCGGCATATAGCCAAGATCCCGCAGATATTCCGCAAGCTCTATTGCCTCTTTTAAGGTGGATCCGGGATGAGAGGACATAAGATAAGGAACCAGATACTGTTTTTTCCCGAGCTTCTCATTTATTTTATGATACTTTTTAACAAATCTCTCGTATACCCTATTCTCAGGCTTCCCCATTTTTGATAAGACTGCATCGGAAATATGTTCCGGTGCCACTTTAAGCTGCCCACTGACATGATAAGTGACAAGCTCTTTGAAAAAGGTGTCATCCGGATCGGCCAGCAGATAATCGAAACGGATGCCGGAACGGATAAAGACCTTTTTTACCCCGGGAAGGGAACGCAGTTTTCTGAGTAAGGAAAGATAATCTTTATGGTCTGCTTTCAAATTATGACAGGGTTCCGGAAACAGACATTGTTTGTTTTTACACACGCCGGCTTTTAACTGCTTCTCACAGGACGGTTGTCTGAAATTGGCTGTCGGCCCTCCTACATCGTGTATATATCCCTTGAACTCCGGATCTTTTGTCATTTCTTTTGCTTCGCTTAGAATCGATTCATGGCTTCTTGTCTGGACAATTCTTCCCTGATGAAAAGTGAGGGCACAAAAGCTACAGCCGCCAAAGCATCCACGATTGCTGATCAGAGAAAACTTGATTTCCTTGATGGCCGGAACCCCGCCCCTCTCTTTGTAGGAAGGATGAAAGGTACGCATATAGGGAAGTGCATAAACATCATCCATCTCCTGTGTAGTAAGAGGCATGGCGGGAGGATTTTGAACCACATATACACCGTGCTCATAAGGCTCCGCGAGGATTCTGCCTGTAAAAGGATCCGTATTTTCATACTGAATACCGAAGCTTTTAGCATAAAAAACAGGGTCCTTCTTCATTTCCTCATAGGAAGGAAGTAAAATCCCGTTCAGCTTCTCGTCCGTAAAACCTGTAATACCGGAAATATCTTTTGTTTTATAAACGGTACCGGGAATGTACGTAATGTCTCTGATGTCCATTCCGGAAGCAAGGGCATCTGCAATTTCCACAATGGAATGCTCTCCCATTCCGTAGGAAATCATATCTGCCTGACTGTCAAGCAAGACAGAATGCTTAAAGGAATTGCTCCAGTAATCATAGTGTGCAAGCCTGCGAAGACTTGCCTCTATTCCACCGATGATCACAGGAACATCCTTGTAGGTATGCCTGATCAGATTGCCATATACAATGGTGGCGTAATCGGGTCTCTTTCCCATAACACCACCGGGCGTATAAGCATCGACCTTACGTTTCTTTTTGGAAACATAATAGTGATTCACCATAGAATCCATATTTCCTGCCGATATCAGAAAAGCAAGTCTGGGTTTTCCGTAAATGGTAATGCTCTCATCATCTTTCCAGTCCGGCTGGGATATGATCCCAACGGTATAGCCGTGGGATTCCAGAATACGGCTGATAATGGCATGTCCAAAAGAAGGATGGTCTACGTAAGCATCCCCGATGATATATACAAAATCAAGCTGGTCAAGACCCCTGTCAAGCATATCCTGTCTTGTGAGGGGCAAAAATCCTTCTGACAAAGTTACCTCCTGCTATTTACATGGCAATTTCATAATAATTTCTAATGTAATAATCTGCAGCCTTCTGTTTCTCTTCTTTTTGAGAAAGAGAATACGCATCCTCCACCGCACAGACCTTCATGCCGGCTGCCTTTCCGGCGAGTATTCCGGGAAGGATATCCTCGAATACGAGACAATTTTCGGGAGAAACACAGCATCTTTTGGCAGCTTCCAGATAAACATCAGGCGCAGGCTTCCCTTTTTCTACTTCACATCCTGTCACGACACCGGAAAAATAGCTTTCAAGACCGTGAACCTTGATGATGTTATCTACAAGCTCTCTGGAATTGCTGGTGGCAATACCCAGACGAATATCATTTTTATGACAGTGATCAAGGAACTCTAGGGCGCCGTCCTTCAAGGGTACTTCATACGTATATTTATCCCATGCCATGCGGTTCCAGTCTGCTTTCATCTTTTCAACGGGATCGGGGATCTGGAATTTGTTTTTGATATAGACTGCTGTTTCGGAAAAACTCATTCCTTCTATTTCATTCTGAAGTCCGTCCGGGAGTGCATGCCCAAATTTTCCCAGATATTCAATATCAATATCTTTCCATACCCACATGGAGTCAACCAGTGTGCCGTCGAGATCAAACAGCACAGCTTTAATATTTTCTAACATAAACGGTAAACCTCTTCCTGTGTTAATTCACGAACTTTTCCTTCCGGCAATGTTTCATCCAAAAAAAGGCTCCCCATGGAAATCCTTTTTAAATATAATACTTTCAGTCCCACAGCCTGAAACATTCTCTTTACCTGATGAAATTTGCCTTCTGTAATGGCAATGATGCATTCCTTATCTGAAAGAAGCTCCACCTTTGCTTCTCTTGTAAATTCCTGTTCAGAAATGGCAACGCCTTTCATCAGACGATCTGCCGCATCCCGGGTAATGGAAAGATCTGTTTCCACATAATAACGCTTTTCCACATGTTTTTTTGGAGACAACAGATTATGGGCAAGTTCGCCGTCATTGGTCAGCAGCAAAAGCCCTACAGTATCTTTGTCAAGTCTTCCGACAGGGAAAATATCTCTGATCGGAACTCCGGAAAGATCATCCCCATATATCTCTTTTAAATTTTCGGCAAGCACATCCAGAACCGTTCCGGAAAGAGAATCCTCTGTAGCACTGACAACACCTGCCGGTTTATTCATCATATAGTAGACAAAAGGCTGATACCGGAACTCCTTCCCTTTATAAGAAACAACGGCTGTCTTCTCATCTATTTTTGTTTCCGGTTTCAATAATTTTTCTCCGTTTACAGTGATGAGCCCTTTTTTGAGAAGTACTTTTACTTCGCTTCTTGAGCCGATATTCAATTCGCATAATAACTTGTCAATTCTCATAGATATTATAATAACACAAAATAAGAAAAGAACCACTGTTTTGAGAAAAAATCCTAATCTGTTTCTTTCCACCGGAGCTGTCTTTATTCTCACGATAGTTATACTTTTGTACCCGTCTGAGTGCCTTTTGTATGCATGTAACGGGCTTACTCTCTGGTTTGAGAAAATGATTCCGACACTATTTCCGTTTATGGTGCTGTCCGGAATCATGATTCGTATGGATCTGACGGATTCCTTCGTCAAACTTGTAAAACCGTTTTTCACTCCTCTTTTTCGAGTAAACGGAAACTGTCTCTATGCCATTATAACAGGGTTTTTGTGCGGTTTTCCTATGGGAGCCGTTGTGACAGCCCAGCTCTACGATAGAAAAATGATCACAAAATCGGAAGCCGAATACCTGCTCTCCTTCTGCAATAACATAGGCCCTGTTTATTTTATCAGCTTTGCCCTGCCGACTATGGGCGTGCAAAACAAAGTAATGCCATTTCTCTTCGGAATGTACGGTATTCCTCTCCTTTACGGAATTTTTCTGCGTCATACACTGTTTCGAAATCACCTGAGAGCCCATTATGAACAGGCAGAAAAAAATCCTCCTGTCACTTCGCTTCTAAAAGCCATGGATGAGTCTGTCATGTCCTCGCTCACCGGCATTACGAAGCTTGGTGGCTATATGATCATTTTTAATCTTTTAAATGTTTTCCCGGCTCTTTTTTTTAGAAAAAATGAAACGGCAAAAGCGGTTGTAGGCACCTTTTTGGAAATTACAGGAGGTCTCACAAGCCTTGGTGACAGTGCACCAGTCGTTAGCCTTATCATGCTCAGCTTTGGCGGATTATCCTGTATAGCGCAGACGAACAGTTCTCTTCAGGGAACAGATCTTTCCTTAAAGAAATATGTGATCCATAAAATGATTCTCACGGTTCTCTGTGCCGGTTATTATATTTTTTTAACTTTAGTATCATTCTGACCATTGCATACAAAATACCTGCCATAATCAGACTGATCAGTAAGATCAGCAAAATCAGATAAGCTTTCTCCCGCCTGCTGAAATAAGATTCATCCGGGGAAGATTCATAAGTGATTTCCTTGTAGGTTTCTATCGCCGTGGTATCCTTCTGCACGGCAGAAGGCGAAGGTGTCTCCGGTGAGGCAATGGCCGGTATCATTACAATATTACTTTCGGTAAAAACATCATATCCATTATAAGCAGCGGCGCGAAGCTCAATATCCTGATCAAAGGGAAGCTGCACCGTGAAAACATGATCATCCTCAGAACTGTTCCAGTAAGTTCTGGGCCATGATAGCAATTCTGACCAGGTATTCCCTCCGTCAAGGCTGTAGTTGTAGTATTGAATATAACTGTCAGCATCCTTGGCATGGATAGCTACCGAAGCAGTTGCTTCTTTCTCATTCACAGAAAGTACTTCGGTGGAACATTCCTCCGGCTCGGTTTTGTCAGGTCTTACGATTTCCTGATAAGAGATATCAGTTTTCGGAAAATTGCTGTAGTCAGCACCGGTCAAAGAGGAAGTAAGGCCAAAATATTTTGCAACAGCCTCTGCATCCTTTCGACCAAATTCTTTTAGCTGCTCCTCCCCCTTTTGATAAAAGGGAAAATCCATACTGTTATCCAAATGGCAGTGCTCAATCAAAACGGAGGGGACACCCAAATCAGTACAGTACCGTAAAATACCATAATAATTATCATCACTGTCATTTAGCCGGACCTTAATCCCTCTGGAAAAAAGCCCCATCTCTTCAAAGAGCTGCATATTGATCTCTGCAAACTGTCTTCCCAATACATAATAATCGCCAAAGGCAGATACCCATACCTCTGCACCGTAAAGATTATGATTAACAGAACTGTTGAAATGAAGACAGAACAGGAAATCTGCATTCTTTTCCTTGGCAAATAAGGCTCTGTCCTTTATAGACATACTCTCATCACCTTCACGGGTCAGATAAACGATCACATTGTCATATTTTTCCAGTTCCTCTTTCATGGCAAGTGCAACTGTCATTGTCATATTTTTTTCTGTATAAGTATCAAATTCAGCTCCCAGATTATCTCCCCCATGACCCGGATCAATCACGATCACTGTGGGATCCTCATCTGCATAAACAGATAACGGGACATGCATCCAGAAAAGAAAGAGAAGAAAAATGGATACTGATATTATCATTTGCAATTTTTTCATTATTTTTACTTATCCTTTTACAAAAAAACCGGCTTACCAATTTAGTAAGCCGGACTGTATTTTTTCTTACAGCATATCCAGATTTAAATCATCTGAATTCGTATCGCTTTCTGAACTGTCACCGACATAGGAATCCGGTTCCGGAGGATTCAGTTCCACACGGTTTGCATTTACCACATCATTATAATTGTTAAGTGCACCCATAAAACTGTCAAAATGCTCCTGAGTTGTTTTCATTGTCTGATTCAGCAGATTTTCTACATTGGCAAGGATTCCATCCGTATACTGCATGGCAGCCGTTCTCATATTGTTGGCTTCCATAGTTGCATTGTCAAGAATTTCCTGAGCCTGATGGGTAGCCATGGTAACCACTTCGTTCGCCTGTGCATATGCCTGCTGCATGATCTCATGCTCATTGATCAGTTCATTGGTATGAATGGTGGCTTCATTGATCAATGCCTCGGCTTTGGCTCTGGCATCACTTAAGATAGCTTCCTTATTACTGATGATCTTTTGATAGCGCTTGATCTCATCAGGTGTTTTCATTCGCAGTTCACGGAGAAGTTCATCAATTTCTTCTTTATCAACAACGATTTTCGTGTTGGAAAAGGGCTGATATTTACAACCATCTATGTACTCTTCGATCTCATCGATCAGTTGTTCAATTCTGCTGCTCATTCATTGACCCCCATTTACTTATTATATCCATATTTATCATAAACCATTTTGGCAACAAACTCAGGAACACACATGGAAATATCACCTTTAAAACTTGCAATCTCTTTCACACTGGAAGAACTGAGATAGGCATATTCAAGTTTTGTGGTTAAGAATACGGTATCAAGTGCCCCCTTTGAGAGTAATGCGTTCGTCTGTGCATTCTGCAATTCATATTCAAAATCAGTGATGGCTCTAAGTCCCCTGATCACAACATGAACATTGCGGGACTTGGCATAATCCACTAAAAGTCCGCTGAAAGATTCCACTTTAATATTGGGAATATCCTTCGTTGCTTCTTTCAATATATTAACACGTTCTTCTACAGAAAACAATGGAGTTTTTTGCTTATTGTTCAGAACGCTGACTGTTAATTCGTCAAAAATCTCTGCTGCTCTCTTGATGATATCGAGGTGACCATAGGTAACCGGGTCAAAGCTTCCCGGATAAATTGCTGTTTTCATTTAACTGACCTTTCTGCAAAAAACATGCTTGTTCGTTTTGTAATTTTTTTCCCTGGTCACTTCAAAACCAAGTTCATTCAGGAAGTCAAAATTCCTGTCAAGCTTTGCTTCAACAATGATCACGGTGTTTTCTGTGATATATTTCTGCTCTGCAAGTGCATGAAATACACTTTCTTCGATGGAAAGTTCATAAGGCGGATCCATAAAAACGATATCTGCTTCCTTTTCCGAGATCATGGATAATGCCGACAGAACATCCTGCTTTAACAGTGTAGCTCTATCCGTAAATTTTGTAAATACCAGATTTTCCTGAATACAGCTTATGGCCTCCTTGGCATTTTCCACAAAATAAGCATGCTTTGCACCACGACTTAACGCTTCAATGCCGATTCCGCCGCTTCCGGAAAACAGATCAATAAAAATACTGCCGGGAACAGTCATCTGTATCATATTGAACAGTGTTTCCTTGATTCGGTCAGTGGTAGGCCTTGTCCCTTGTCCTTCCGGTGTCTTTAATTTTAAACTTCTGGCAGTCCCTGCAATTACTCTCATCCGGTTCTCCTTGTCAGATTCTGATTTTTGTTCCCTTGGTGTCGCGTTTTCCGGCTTTTAATCTGGAAAGCTCCAGCTGCTTTTCTTTGTATTCGATGGTCTTTGCCCAAATACCGGTAAAGTAAACATTTTCCACAAAATCCTTCGATCCAAGTTTCATGCCGCGGACACCGACAGCTCCCTTTTTCTTTTCCGGTATCTCATCCAGAGAAAACTTGAGGAAATATCCTTCCGCGGACTGTAATACGATTTCCTTCTGATCATTTAAAACAGTAACGTTTATAACTTCATCGCCATCCTGCAGTTTGGTGGAAGCAACGGTGCGCTTGGAAACATCAAATTCACCACCGTCCACAATTTTCAGCATGGACTGTTTTGTCGCAAATACAACACGGTAAAGGTTTAGATCTGTCTGACTTGTGACAGCAATTACCATTTCTTTTTCGGAATTGTAATTACTGATATTATCAATGGGTATTCCTTTATCCCTGAACTTTCCGTAGGGAATATCGGAGACTTTTATGGTGTGAAGCTGCCCCATGTTGGTAAACACACATATCTTACCCGTATTCTTACAGGTAAATACATACTTGTTCTCGCTATCGGCAGCTTCTTTATTTCTTTCATAAGTTGCGATGTCGATGGTCTTGGCATAGCCGAAACGGTCCATCAAAAATACAACATCCATTGCTTCCGGCTTTTTCTCTTCGTAAACAGCTTCTGCCATATTTTCTATCACAGTTTTTCTGGGTCTGCCATACGATTTTTTGATATCGTCAAGCTCATTCATGATCACCTGAGCCATAGCATCACGCCTGGAAAGAATATCCTCGTAACGGTAGATATTTGCCATGGTCTCTTCATGTTCATTGATCAGCGCTTCCAGTTCAAGACCGATCAGTTTGTATAAACGCATTTCAAGAATGGCATTTGCCTGTTTTTCCGTAAAGGCAAGCTGGGATGCCATGATCTTTGACTCTTTGAATTTAAATTTGATTCCATCAGTCTTGCCTTCCACCAAACATGCTTTTGCCATGGCACGATCCTTGGAACCTCTCAAAATCTCTATGATCAGATCGATCACATTGCAGGCCTTGATCAGACCTTCCTGAATCTCTTTCTTTTCCTGTTCTTTCTGAAGCAGAGTATTATATTTTCTGGTATTGACCTCGTATTGGAAATCAACGTTGCATTTAATGATCTGTTTAAGACTCATAGTTTCGGGACGACCATCTGCAATGGCAAGCATATTGACTCCGAAGGTGTCTTCTAACCTGGTCTTTTTGTAGAGCATATTGATAAAATTATCAACGTCTGCATCCTTCTTAAGTTCAATTACAATACGGATTCCTTCTTTGGAGGACTGATTGGTGATATCTACGATATCCATGGTCTTCTTCTGCTCGGAAAGAGCAGCTACATCCATCAGAAATTTAGCGATGTTGGCACCAATCATAGGATAGGGAATTTCACTGATTACCACATAGGTTTTTCCTGCTTTTCCCCTCTCTACATCCACTTTGCCGCGGATTTTTATTTTCCCTACACCTGTTTCATAAATTTGTTTTAACTCGTCTTTATTGATCACGATTCCGCCTGTGGGAAAATCGGGGCCTTTGATATATTTCATAAGACCTTCATTGGAAATTGTTTCATCCTTCATGTAGGCTTTGACAGCATCAATTACTTCCGCAAGATTATGGGGAGGAATGCTGGTTGCCATACCGACCGCAATTCCTTCGGAACCGTTTACAAGGAGATTGGGAAACTTTGCAGGAAGAACGGTAGGTTCCTTCTCGGTCTCATCAAAGTTTGGCATAAAATCCACAACATCTTTATCAAGATCAGACAGAAATGCTTCCTGTGTCACCTGAGAAAGCCTTGCCTCGGTATAACGCATGGCAGCGGCACCGTCACCCTCTATATTTCCGAAATTACCATGGCCGTCCACGAGAGGAAGTCCCTTTTTGAAATCCTGCGTCATCACAACAAGAGCTTCATAAATAGAACTGTCTCCATGAGGGTGATATTTACCCATAGTATCACCAACAATACGGGCACTTTTTCGATAAGGCTTATCATACCGGATGCCAAGCTCATGCATATCGTATAAGGTACGCCGCTGAACAGGCTTCAGACCATCCCTTGCATCAGGAAGCGCTCTGGCAATGATAACGCTCATGGCATAATCGATAAAGGATTTCTGCATTACCTCAGAATATTCTGTTTTAATGATCTTCTCTTCCATTTACTCACAAAGCCTTTCTTATATATCCAGTTCCGCATCCTGTGCGTGATCATAAATAAACGCCTTTCTTGGAGGAACATCCGTCCCCATCAGGAGCTCTGTTACTTCCGATGCCATACGTGCATCTTCTATTTCTACCAGCTTCAGCATTCTGGTTTCCGGGTTTAAAGTGGTTTCCCAAAGCTGGTTTGCATCCATCTCTCCAAGGCCTTTGTATCGCTGTAGCGTAAAAGGTCCTTTATGCTTTTTGCGGTATTTTTCAAGAGCCTTGTCATCATAGAGGTACTCTTCCTCTCCTTTACTTGGCATTGCCTTATAGAGAGGCGGCATTGCTATATATACATGGCCTTCAAAAATAAGCTCCGGCATAAAACGATAAAACAGAGTGAGCAACAGATTGGAAATATGGGCACCGTCCACATCCGCATCCGCCATGATAATAATCTTGTTGTAACGAAGCTTGGTTATGTCAAAATCATTGCCGTAGCCTTCCGAAAAGCCACAGCCGAAGGCGTTGATCATGGTCTTGATCTCGGCGTTGGCAAGGACCTTATCGATGCTCGCTTTCTCCACGTTGAGGATTTTTCCTCTGATAGGTAAAATCGCCTGGAAAGCACGATTTCTTGCGGTTTTTGCGCTTCCTCCCGCAGAATCTCCCTCTACGATAAAGATCTCACATTTGGAGGCATCCTTTGACTCACAATTTGCCAGCTTTCCGTTGGAATCAAAGGAGAACTTCTGCTTTGTCAGCATATTTGTCTTTGCTTTTTCTTCCGTTTTACGGATTTTGGCGGCTTTCTCCGCACAGCCGATGATATTCTTTAAGGTTTCAAGATTTCTGTCAAAATAGCGGACGAGCTCATCGTTTGTCACTTTGCTGACAACCTTTGCAGCATCCTGATTATCAAGCTTTGTCTTGGTCTGGCCTTCAAAGCGGGGATCCGGATGTTTGATGGAAATGACGGCTGTCATACCATTTCGCACATCGGCACCTGTGAAATTGATGTCTTTATCCTTCAGAATATTCAGTTCTCTTGCATAAGTATTGATGATATTCGTGAAAGCTGTCTTAAAGCCGGTCAGATGCGTACCGCCTTCCGAGTTATAGATATTATTACAGAAACCAAGGACATTTTCATGGAACTCATTGACATACTGAATGGCACCTTCTACGGTGATTCCTTCCGCTTCGCCCGTAAAATAGATCACGTCATGAAGGGTTTCCTTAGACTTATTCATATCCTTGATAAATCCGATAATACCGTCAGGCTCATGAAATTCCAGATGTTCCGTCTCTTCTTTTCTTTTGTCTTCAAAAACAATGGTAAGTCCCGGATTTAAGTATGCAGTCTCATGGAGCCTGCTCTTAATTTCATCTTCCTTGAACCTGGTCTTGTCAAAAATCGTATCATCAGGCAGAAAATTGATGGTAGTTCCGGTACCTTTTGCCTTTCCGATTACGGGCAGAAGTCCGTCTACCAGTTCTATAGTAGGATTTCCTCTCTCATATTTATCTTCATAGAGATTTCCGCCGTTCTTGATCCGTACTGTCATATAGGTGGAAAGTGCATTCACCACAGAGGAACCCACACCGTGAAGACCACCGCTTGTTTTATAGGCGGAATTGTCAAACTTACCACCGGCATGAAGTGTGGTAAATACAAGACGTTCTGCGCTGACACCCTTTTCGTGCATACCAACAGGAATACCACGGCCGTTGTCTTCTATGGTTGCAGATCCATCCGCTTCCAAAGTAACTTTGATGGTATCACAATATCCGGCCAGATGCTCGTCTACAGAATTGTCCACGATTTCATAAATCAAATGATTCAGACCCTTGGTAGAAACGCTTCCGATGTACATACCGGGCCTTTTTCTAACTGCTTCAAGACCTTCCAGAACGGTTATGCTGGAGGCATCATAGATTGGTTCTTTTGCCATTTAAAAAACCTCTTTCTAAATTTTTTTGCAGCAGGCAACTGCAAGAGATCCCGGTCCGATGTGACAGGATACGCTCAAGGACAGGGGATCCATCTGAATGTCAAAGCCCGGAAATTCCTTTAAAAGTTCTTCCTTGAACTGTTCTGCCGCCTTTCTGTCTTTGGTGTAGGCAATCTCAAGCCACATATTGTCCGCGCGTGCACCTCCGAATCGGTTCTCCATGTCATTCCTGATGGCATTTATCATAATGGATTTCCCCTGGGTGGCAGTTCTTGCCTTGGCAAAGGCATCCAGCTTATCACCCTGAATCGTGAGTACAGGCTTAAGCTTCAACAGTGTTCCTATGGCTGCAGCGGCAGGAGTGATGCGTCCGCCCTTTTTCAGATAATACAAAGTATCCAGCATAATGTAGATACTGGAATTGAATTTATCTTTTTCCAGGAAATCCTTGATCTCTACTGCATTCATTCCTCTTTCTACAAGAAGCTTTGCATCCAGACAGGACTGCCGTTGCGTAACGGAAATACGCTGATTATTCACGACCTGTACTTTCCCTTCAAAGTCCTCTGAAAGCATAATCGCGCTCTGACAGGAGCCGGATAATCCGCTGCTCATGGGAATATGAACAATCTCATCATACTCCTTTAATATTTCTTCCCACAAATTAAGGACAGATTCCGGAGAAGGCTGACTGGTAATCACATCAGCGCCGGCCTCCAGTCTTTGATAAAATTCATCCTGTGTCAAATCAATATCTTCAAGAAATGGCTCTTCATTGATCATAAAAGGCATGGGAAGGACAAAAATGCCAAACTCCTTTCCCTGTGATTGTGTAATACCGCTGTTACTGTCCGTTACAATTGCAACCTTACTCATGAATAATTTTCCTTTCTTAGACCAATAAGACGACTCACAAAACATGTCGTCGTTTGGTATCTGTCAATATACAACATCTTGTGTTTTAAAAAGACAAGCATACAAGTATATCTTACTGTCAGATTGTTCTAAAGTCAATAAAATTTACCGCATTTTGGTTCAAAAATTGTCTCACGGAAAAGTATTTTGGGGAGGAAAGTTCATTGTCCTCCTGTAAAATCTGATCCACAGTAATACTGATTTTTTTAAGAAGACTACTGTCCTGATAAATATCCGCTATCTTGAATTCCATAACACCGCTCTGTCTGATACCGAACAGATCGCCGGGACCACGCAGCTTCAAATCCTCTTCCGCTATATAAAATCCATCATTGGACCGGTTCAAAATCTTTAATCTGTCCATGGATCTCTGGTTGTCATTTCCACTGATAAAAATGCAGTAGGACTGATCCTTTCCTCTTCCGATCCTTCCTCTGAGCTGGTGAAGCTGTGCAAGACCAAACCGCTCTGCGTTTTCAACCATCATTACCGTTGCATTGGGAACATTGATGCCGACTTCGATTACCGTTGTTGAAACAAGCACATCAATATCACCGTCAGAAAATGCTTCCATGATTCTGTTTTTCTCGGCAGGCTTCATTTTGCCGTGAAGATATTCCACATGAATCCGGTCGTGAAGTTCACTTTTAAGCTTAGCGGAATAGTCAATCACATTTTCGATGTCGTCTGTCTCTTCACTCGCATCTACCATAGGACAAATCACGTAAACCTGATGACCGTTTGCTACTTCTTTTTCAATAAATTCATATGCCTTTTTGCGATAGCCGGTATTTACCACACAGTTCTTTATAGGAAGTCTGTCAGAGGGAAGTTCATCCACTACGGACAGATGCAGATCTCCGTAAAGAATAATGGCAAGTGTTCTGGGAATGGGTGTGGCACTCATGACAAGCACATGCGCATGTCCGCCTTTATCACTCAATGCCTCCCGCTGCTTTACGCCAAAGCGATGCTGTTCATCCGTGATCACAAGAGCAAGATTACGGTAGTTTACTTTTTCCTGAATCAGCGCGTGGGTTCCGATGACCACGTTGGCTTCTCCTGTTTCTATTTTTTCATAAAGCTTTTTTTTGCCTGAAGCTGAAACAGAGCCTGTGAGAAGAACCGGCTTAAAAGGCAAATGATAGTTCTCTGTCATTTTCATCATCTGCTCATAATGCTGCCTTGCCAGAATTTCCGTGGGCGCCATGAGTGCTCCCTGATAACCGTTGGAAACAGCCATCAGTAAAGAGAGAAATGCCAAAATAGTCTTTCCGGATCCCACATCTCCCTGCACAAGCCGATTCAAACTTTTTCCGCTCACCAGATCAGTCTTGATCTCTTCCCACACTTTTAGCTGGGCAGAAGTCAGCTGATAAGGAAGCGCTTCCATGAGCCTTCCTGCATCTGCGGTTTCTATCATGGGATAAGAGGAAATCTGATCTTCATTCACTTCTTTCAGCTTCCTTAACTGAATTAAAAACAAAAAGAATTCATCAAAGGAAAGCCGTTTTCTGGCACGCAACATCTCCTCATAGCTTTTCGGAAAATGAATGCCCTGATAAGCTTCCCTGCGGGATACAAGCTGATACTCTCTAATGATTTCATCGGGAAGATATTCTTCCTCATTCACAGCATTTAGCGCCTGCTTCATAGCTTTTGCGACAGTATGGTTGGTAAGTCCAAAGGTAAGACCGTACTTCGGCTGCAGAGAACCCGTTATTTTTCGGTATTCTTCATAGGTATAAAGTTTTGGCTGATCCATATGAAGCAAGCCACGTTCCTTTTTCAGTTTTCCCCGCATCAGATACACGCCGCCGCCTTTGATCACATTTTTTAAATAAGGCGCGTTAAAAAATGTGATGGAGACTTTTCCGGTATCATCTGCCGCCAGCCCTGTTCCGATGGAAAGCTGTCTTACCTTTTTCCACTGAAAACCGGAAAGAACAGTGAGTTCCAGCGTTACAGGTAAATCTTGAGGAGCTTCTGCCGCCTTCACAGGAGGGCCAAATTCCTCATAATCTCTGGGAAAATGATCGAGAAGATCACGAACCGTATATACAGATATTTTTTCAAACTGTTTTGCGGTCTTATCCCCGATGCCCTTAATGCTTGTAATTCGATCAGTATAATTCATATTGCCCTCATTAACAAAAAGGACGGTTCTCGCCGTCCTTTTCTTTTTCATTCATTTTGGTGACGCAGATTTTATTCTGCTGATACAATATAATAATAAATAGGCTGTCCTCCAAACTGTAATTCAACATCACATGACGGATATGTTTCTTCCACTTTTTTCTTTAATTCCTCAGCATCTGCCTCTTCCACGTCTGAGCCATAATAGATACTGATCAATTCGAGAGAATCATCCATCATATTCCGGATCATCTCAAATGTGACGTCGGCAACATCAGCACCGACAGAAAGAATTCCTTTGTCACCGATACCCATGTAATCGCCCTGTCTGATCTCCTTATCCTCGATCACAGTATCCCTTACCGCATACGTAACCTGTCCTGTTCTGACATTGGAGATTTCTCCGTTCATGGTCTCCTCGTTATCTTCTGCGGAAAGATCGGGAACATAATTGATAACTGCTGTGATTCCCTGGGGCACTGTTTTCGTTGGAATGACTATGATATTCTTATCATCCACCATTGCTTTAGCCTGATTTGCGGCAAGGATAATATTTTTATTATTCGGGAGAATAAAAATAGTATCCGCATTCACCTTATCGATGGCATTCAGCATATCCTCCGTACTGGGATTCATGGTCTGACCGCCTTCAATGATATAGTCAACGCCCAGTCCCTTAAAGATCTCATTGATACCGTCTCCCACAGACACTGCGATAAATCCCGTATCCTTATGGGGAATCTCTTCCTCTGCTCCCTGCTGTTTTGCGGTTTCTTCCATCTTAAACAGTTTTTCCTGATGTTCCAGACGCATATTGTCAATCTTCATATTAGAAAGAGCACCATATTTCAGCGCTTTCTGGATTGCAAGACCGGGATCATTGGTATGCACATGTACTTTGACAACATCATCATCTGCAACAACGACAATGGAATCACCGATTGATTCCAGATATTCTTTGAAATCAATTTCCTGTTTGATATTGAAATTCCTGGTCAGCATGATAATGAATTCCGTGCAATATCCAAACTTGATATCCGCTTCTGCCTGGGCGTCCATGCTCATCTGTGTAGGCTTCACATGGGTTACTTCAGGAATTGACAGATCAATTTCTTTGCCGAGGAACGCATCGTAGGCACCTTTCAGCACCTGCATAAGTCCCTGACCACCGGAATCCACAACACCGGCCTGCTTCAATACGGGAAGCATTTCAGGTGTCTTTAAAAGGACTTCATCCGCATATTTGATCACTTCGTCAAAAAAACAGGATAAATCCTCACATCCATCGTTTGTAAGTTCTCTGGCTTTTTCTGCAGCTCCCTTTGCGACGGTAAGAATTGTTCCCTCTTTCGGCTTCATTACAGCTTTATATGCTGTTTCTACCGCTTTATCAAAGGCATCTGCAAGGACAGGGACGGTAAGCTCGTCCTTTTCTCTGATCACTTTCGTGAAACCTCTGAAGAGCTGAGACAGGATAACACCGGAATTTCCTCTTGCACCACGAAGAGATCCGGAAGAAATAGCCTTACATAAAGAAAGCATGTCGGGATCATCCATACCGGAAACTTCCTTTGCCGCAGACATAATGGTAAGTGTCATATTCGTTCCGGTATCACCATCCGGCACGGGAAAAACGTTCAGATCATTGATCCATTCCTTTTTGGATTCCAAATTTTTTGCACCAGCTAAGAACATCTTTGAAAGTAACTTAGCGTCGATTGTATTAACCACAAATATATCCTCCTATTAGTCAATCACTCTAACACCTTCAACAAAGATGTTTATTTTTTCGATTTCGATACCGGTAAATTCCTCTACCTTATATTTGACGTTGCTGATCAGGTTGTCGGTTACTGCCAGTATACTTACACCGTATGCCACGATAACATGAAAATTAAGTGTAAGCTTATTATTTTTAATGGATACATTGATACCTCTGGTGATACTATCCATCTTTAACAACTTAACAAGTCCGTCTTTTACATTAATGCCTGCCATACCGACAATACCAAAGCATTCCATAGCTACGCTGCCGGCATACTGGGCAATTACTTCATTATCAATAGAAATGTTTCCCATATGGGTATTCATCGAAGAAGATTTCATAGACTGCCTCCTTAAATTTTTACATATATTTTGATTATACCCTTAATCTGTCAAAAATGGAACCACAAATTTTATGAAAAGTTTTGCTTGCATTATTACACGTTTTCTGATATTATACAACTGTTGCGGATGTATTCCGCGTATTTTTTGAATTAAGCACATAGAGATTAAATATGATGTTAGGAGGTGCAACGATGGCTAAATGTGATATTTGTGGTAAGGGCGTTCATTTTGGAAATAACGTAAGCCATTCTCATAGAAGATCTAACAGAATTTGGAATTCCAATATTAAGAGTGTTAAGTGTAAAGTAAACGGAGCTCCTAAAAGAATGCACGTTTGTACAAATTGCTTGAAATCCGGAAAAGTTGAAAGAGCTTAATTTACCAGAAGAAATTTTTTAAAAACTGCTGTAAATCATACAGCAGTTTTTTTATGCCTGTTTTCCGAATTCGTATTCCTTCTTTAACTCTTCATATACCGCATTTATGAGAAGTACCATTTCATGATCTCCTGCTATATTGTCAGGATGAAACATTTTGAGGAGATCCCGATAGCGCTTTTTGAGAGCAAGCTGACTTTTTACACCCTGAAAGAGAAGCTTCGCCGTATCCATCCCCATCTCCTGCTCTCGATAGGTTTCATGCGCTTGCTTTCTGGCATCAAAATTTATTTTTTCCTTCTCGAATTGTTTTCTTTCCGCATCAAGCTGTATAAAACCGTTTTTCAGGATGTCCATTTTTTTGTCAAAAAACATCTCATCCTGTTTTAGCCGTTTTCTTTCCGTAACAAACCGTCTGTTAACTTCTTCCATTTCCGTGCGGAATTGCTGCTTCTCTTTCAGAAACTTTCCCTCAAGACGTTTCAGTTCATTCCTTTCTGTCTCAAGACGAATGTTTTCTTTAAACAGCCAGGCTTTCAGTTCATTCAGCTCTTCTGCCGAACCATCTACAAGGATTCGCTCAAAGTCTTGTCCTGTTTTCGTGTTCTCATCAAAAATACCCATAGTGTTCTCCAGCTGTCTTCTAATCACAATAATAGAAGTTATAACCTATCAGCAACAGCAAACCGATAATGATCAGTGCAATCAAATAATGATGTGTAAGAAAAAGCATAAGTAACATTCCAACAGCAATCCAAAATGCTATAAAACCGATCATCTTTTTCATGCGCTTCAACCTACTTATGCTTCTTAATTTATCTTATGCAATTTGGGCGGATTTATTGCACGTCCTTTTTTTCTTCTTCGGGGAAGGCGATATCTACCGCATTGTCATCATCAATCATCTCTTCCTTCGGAGAAGTGAACTTATCTACAATATCGGGTATCATATCGAGTACCTTAGTCATGGTATCCTGATTCTTGATATTTACCAGTTTCGTGCTTCCATTCTTGATGACAAGCACGGCGCTTGGTGACATTTTACCGCTAAATCCGCCGGCCCCTCCATTTTTCTTGTCTCCTACACTGGCACCGGCACCGACACCGAAGCTGACGTCAACAAGAGGTACAATTACAGTATCGTCCGGAAGCTTTGTAGGCTCGCCTACCACTGTTTTTGTAGATAAAACTGTATTCATTCCCTTCATAAGGGATTCGATTACTCCTGTAAAATTATTTTCAGCCATTATGCTGCCTCCTTTTTAAACAGTCGGATTACTCTGCGCAAATCTCTGTTAAAATATACCCTGACCGCTGTCAGCAAAATCCTCCACACTGTGATCTTTCCTTTGACAAAAAAGTTTCCTTCGACAATGGAATGCTCAAAATCAGGTGTGATATTGATGTGTTCGCCGACAAGCGGATACAAAATACCCTGTATTGATAAAATCTGTGCTGTACTGGCAGGATCTCCCGTGCCGACAACAAAATCTGCCGAAAACTTTCGCGGCAGGATACTTTTCAGAAGTATAAAAACCTCTCTGCTGCAAAAAGACCATGCTCGCTTAAAGGTATCACTCTTTAAAATTCTGATATAGTATCTGATATTTTTAATAATATGTTTTATCTTACCATATATTTGGCAGATTGTGTACTTAATATTTTTCAGAATAGAGAAAAGCTTTTTTATAAAGCTTGATATTTTGGGATCATCTTCTTTTTCAAAGGCCTCTTCTTTTTCCTTCAGTTCCTCTTCAAGATGATCAGTCTCTTCACCCGCAGTTACAGTCTTTGGCTTTTCTTCTTTGTCTATCGCTTCTTCGGATAAGTCCTTTTGTTCCTTTTTCTTTTTGCCGGTTTGTTCTTTATCTGTAGAAAAAATGGTGAAACAAAAAAGTCTGACTTTAATAAAGGCCTCCTCCGGATAGCGGAACGCAACGTTAACGATGTGCAAAAACCAGGTCACTTTCAGCGCGACATTTACGGGAACTTCGTCCCCCTGCTTTCTAAATCCGCTGACTCGATATCTGACAGGTACAAACAGAATAAGGAGTAAAACAGTAACCAGCAACAGCAAAAGGGACAGTAAAACAATTCCTGTTATTTTCAATATAGTCAAAAATATGGATATCATCGGTTATCTCCGGGATTCTTTGCTTTCCATTTCAAATATTCTTTCAGGTTACAGCAGCTTGTTGTAGCAAGGCATTCCTTTGTAATCCTGATTACTAATTCCACAGCTTCATCATAATTATTTGCAATTCCGACAATGACGGGTGGATAAAGCCGGTAGTATTTCTGCTTGAGATAGGCACTGTGAAAGATTTCAAGCTGATCATTTCCCTGTGCGATACAGATCACGTAAACAAGCTGTCCTGCATGAAGCTTTAATTTTCTTTTTGCTTTTGCCGGGTCTTTAACAGTATCACCAATATACAAATATTTATAAAATTTCACCTGCAGCCTCCAATTCACTCTTCGAAATAAGCGTCAAAAATTCTTTTTGCTATGGGAACCGCATAATCGCCACCGGCGCCCGCACCTTCGATGATGATCGTGACGGCAATCTCGGGTTCTTCTACAGGTGCAAAGCCGGTAAACCATGCATGACTGTCACCTTTCACTGTCCCATATTCCGCAGAGCCTGTTTTCCCGGCAGCTGTATAGGATAACCCGTTTAGCTTGGATGCCGTACCTTCCGTCACAACATCTGCCATCAGATCTTTGAGAATGGCTGCTTCCTCTTCTGTCATGATTTTCCGGTAAGTCACAGGATTAAATGATTTGATCACGTTTCCCGCACTGTTCTCCACATGATCTACCACATATGGCTTCATTAAAGTGCCTTGGTTGGCAATGGCGCAGGTAATCATATTCAGGTGCATCGGTGTCATGGCTGTCGTTCCCTGACCGATCGACGCCTGCATCATATCGGAATCCGATGTATCTGCATTTACATCTATCCTGCTCTGACTGTAATTAATGCTAAGGGGAAGCTCGCTGTTAAACAAAAGCGTATTTAAAGTATCTTCAAATTGATCTCTGTCAAGAGAAAGTCCCATATTGGCAAAGGAGGTATTACAGGATTTTGCAAAGGAACGACTAAAATTTACCTGACCGTGAACCGTTCCGTGATAACACTGTATCCTGTCTTCTCCCCTTGTAATGGCACCGGTACAGTTGTAGCTGTAATTATTGTAGGTTTTCGGATTTTCCCTGATATATTCCAACGCAGTTATTATTTTAAAGGTAGAACCGGGAGGATATAAGCCCTGGGTTGCACGATTTAACAACACACCCTTTTCACTGTCTTCTCGAAGTTCATCCCAGCTCTGCTCCACAGTTCCTGGATCAAAGTCAGGCTTGCTGACCATGGCAAGGATCTTACCTGTAGAAGGCTCTGTTACTACAATTGCACCTCGGTATACACCAAGTGCTTTTGATGCCACCTGTTGCAGGTTTACATTCAGTGTTGTATAAACATCATCCCCCGGATATTTGGCTTCGTTAACATCAAGACTTGCTTTTTCCGAAAGCGGTGCGTTGGAATTGATCAGGTAATAATTGGCCTGTGCTTCCACCCCCATTCTTCCGTTGACAGCATAACCGACAACATGGGAAAAGAGGTTTCCGTAAGGATATTCTCTTATCTCCTCTCCGGATTCGTTTTCCACGGTCCTTGCCAATACATCACCGTCTGCAGAATAGATCGTTCCTCTCCTGTTTTTTGCAAGAAGAATCTGCTGTCTGCCATTATAACTGTTATTGATCAGTTCCTGTTGATGTGTCATGGAATAATAAGTAATATAGCCGATCATACCAACAAAAAGTATGGTGAATAACCAGGTTACTGTCATAATATGTCTTCGCGTTTTGTTTTTTGTTTTCCTGTTTTCCTTAGGATTCGACATCGATTTCTTCATCAGATTCCTCCCTGTCTGCCCATTCGTCATCCATGTCCATTATCTCTTCAGAGACAGCTTTGCGCTTCTTTTTCCTCTTTGCCTTTTTCTTTTTCTGCCGCAGGGCATCGGCTTCATCCTCCCTGATCATGTAGAGTCCTTCTGTGATGGAAAACATGATAAGTGTAGTCAGAACAGAGCTCCCTCCATAGCTGATAAAAGGCAGTGTCACACCTGTAAGGGGAATAAATTTTGTTCCCCCTCCGATGGTCAGAAAAACCTGAAAAATATAAGTAACACCAAGTCCGAATGATACCAGCTGATAAAATTTGTCATTTAATCTCACGGAAATGTTCATAAACATAACAAAACAGCTGACGCAGATCAAGATCAGGCATACGGCGAATAAGATTCCAAGTTCCTCCGCAATGGCAGAAAACACAAAATCAGCTTCCACAAAAGGAATAGAATCAGGTGTCCCCTTAAAAAGCCCAAGTCCAAACAGTCCACCGCTGGATATGGCAAACAGAGACTGCGTTATCTGGTATCCGGTAGAGTCGATCACGCTCCAGGGATCCTGCCATGCCTGTACTCTCACCTGTACATGGGTAAAAACCTTAAAAGCTATATAGGCAGCCACGCTGCCGCCCAGACCTCCGGCGAGCAGATAGATAAACTTGCCGCTTACCACAAAGACCATTAAGACATATACCACAAAAAAGATAAGTGCGCTTCCAAGGTCCTTACTGCATACCAGAACGATCACATGCGTGGCAGCAATGACCGCAGTAGTAAAAACATCAAAAAAATCAGACGATTTATAGAGTGCACTTGCCACATAAAAAACAAAGAGAATCTTTACAAACTCTGAGGGTTGGAAAGTAATTCCCGCGATAGAATAAGACAATTTACTTCCATAAGTAGTCTGTCCAAGTATGAGCACGACAGACAAAGCGGTAATTCCCACACCGGCATAAATCCATTTTAATCCTTTCAGGAATTTGAATTTATGTACAAAAAAAGGAATGATCAGTGCAACAACCAGAGAGCCTGTCACAATAATAAACTGTTTGATGGCCTTTTCCGGGGAAAGTCTTGTCAAAATAACAAAACCGATGGAGCTCAGCATACACATATTGTTGATCAGAAGCCTGTTTGATTTCGGATACAGCATTCGAAACAGTACAATTGCAGCATACAAAATAATCTGCTGAAATGCGTAGAAAAACAGGTAGGAAATCTCCCCTGTTTCAAAGCAGATCACAATAAAGCAGCTAAAATGAAGAGCAAACATTAAAATGTTTTGTCGAGTATAGATTCCTTTTCTCCTGTCCTCATCCGAAAATCGAAAGACAGCAAAACATTCATAAGTATATAGTGCAATCAGCAATGTTATAACGTATTTGGAAAACTCGCTGACATATAATTCCATTTATTCAACTCCTCGTTTATAGTGTCCGGTAGTAAAATCCTTATAAAAAGGATCTGTGTTGCGTCCGGCTGACAGTTCTCTGAAATAGGAAATAATCTTCCGGGTTTCCTCCTGATTTTCTGTTGTAAAATCAAGGCGACAATTGACCGGCCTAAATACATCCTGATCAAATATCTTATGCAGAGAAAGGGGGACACTATTATAGATAATATTATAACAGGAAGTACAATCGTTATAAACAGGAAATTGTTTCTGATATCTGTCCGATAATTCGGAAAAGCCGGAAATCATCCTGCATTCTCCCTCTGTTTTCTTAAGGCAGCCCGCAGAAATCATCATGGGAATTCTGCCATAGATTACAATAGAATAAATGCTCCTGTTACCTTCAGCTGTCTTTTGCACATCCTTCAATTCATAACTGTTTAACTCTGACGGAGCATACAATTCCGCTGCTTTCTCCGTCATAAAGCGGCAGGCATAACTGTTCCACACATAGATACTACTGTCTGCTATAACCGCTTTATGAATTCCTTTGCTTTCCAAAAAAGCTATTGTTTCCAGATTTCTCACAAGAGCACCGTCAAAAACCGGTGTATTCAATATTTGATACAGCCTGTTCAGATGCTGCTCATTCCGCTTCCTTACAATATAGGGAAAAACCAGGTAAAATTGTATCCGGCTTCTCTCTTTATAAGACGCAAGTTTCTGCAGAAATTCTTCATCCAGTTCCATTTTGTCAATGTAAATTCTGGAAATCTCTTCTTCTACAGCCGCCTGCAGCTGTAAAGAAGTGCTAACCAGCGCGTGAATTTCCGACTCATTCTTATTATTATCGCAAACACAAGGTGATTTTCGGCATGGCAAAGCTTTTCTTTCGGAATAGGCAAAGCCGTTATTCCTGATAAGCTCTTCCTCCAGAGAATGTAGCCCTTCTCTTCTCAGTTCATTCAGAGAACTGACAGGCATGAAAATATCATCATCCGCACTGATTTCAACAGAGGAAACAGCAAAATTAGTTCCTCCGCTTTTAGATAACTGCTCTTTTATTTTCTCTTTGGAGAGAGGCTGCTTTAAGGCTTTCTGTACCATACCGCCTTCTATATCCACACTTGCTCCGTTTGCAGTTATCGTAAGACGTGCATTGGATCCTGCATGAAAGGAAGCATTTAGCGTAACAGGTAAAGTTTTCTTTTGTGAAAGAAATCTGCTTCTGATCCGGTCAATAAGGACATCATCATTGCCGGAGTAAGAGGGCGAAGAAAGGGTTATCATATTTCTGCCGTTATGTTGATGATAATAACCTTCCGATCTCTCGCTTCGGATATACAGAGCATTCAATTGCTCCAAATCATGCGCTTCAACGTGATAGGTATCCTTTTTCCCTTCCTCTTTGCATTTATAATATCGATCAATATATTTACGATAAAATGCCGTCACTCCCGCAGCATATTCCGGTTTTTTCATGCGTCCTTCGATTTTGAAGGAATCAATTCCGGCTTCTATCAATTCCGGTAAAAGTTCTATGGTACACATGTCTTTCATGCTTAAGGGATATTCTTCAGGGCCTCCGTCTACACGATAGGGGAGACGGCAGGGCTGGGCACAGCGCCCTCTGTTTCCGCTTCTTCCGCCCAGAATACTGCTGAAAAGACACTGTCCGGAATAACAATAGCACATGGCTCCGTGAACAAAAGTTTCTATTTCAATGTCAACCTTATTTTTTATTTCTATTATTTCTTTCAGAGAAAGTTCTCTCGCCGGGACGATTCTGCAGGCCCCCTCCTTTTTTAAAAGAGATGCTCCATAAGCGCCGGTTATTGTCATCTGTGTACTTGCATGAAGCTCCAGTCCGGGGAAGTGCTCCCGAATAAAAGTAAACACGCCCACATCCTGAATGATCACGCCATCAAGACCATTTTCATAAAAAGGCAATAAAAAATCATAAAGGGATGGAAATTCTCTTTCTTTTACAAGAGTATTTACGGTAAGATATATTTTCTTGCCCAAAATATGAGCGTACCGTATTCCTTCACAGATTTCCTCTTTTGAAAAATTATCTGCATATGCTCTTGCACCAAAAGCATTTCCGCCAAGATAAACAGCGTCCGCACCGGCCATAAGTGCACCGGTAAGGGCCTCATAATTTCCTGCAGGAGCCAGCAATTCCACTTTTTTCATAGTTTTCCCTCAAAAAATGAAAAGCTGTCCGTTTGCAGACAGCTTTTGCTATTTCTTGTCCTTATTTCTTTAATTCTGTTTCCAGCCGGACGATTTTTCTGGCACTTTCATTTACTTCACTTTGAAGACTCTTGATGTTTTTCTCTGTATTTTCAAGCTTGATCTGAGCTGCTATCAATTCATGCTTCAAATTATATAATTCTTTTTCTTTTCCCTGAATTTCCTCTTCAAGGAGAGAAATCTGTTTCTTAGCCTTGAAATAATCATCCGCAATATTTAACTGTAACAATACATTCTGAGTATCAAGAGGTTGTCTTCTGAAAGAATCCACTTTATTGTACTCAGCTATCTTGTTGTTAATGTAAGAGGCGACCTTCTGTAAATATTCCTCACTCTCATATCCGCTTAAAGTAAATACTTTACCGCCGATAATGACTTCCGTATCTGTTTTTACTGACATCAGTACCACCCCTTTTCTTCTATAGTACTGATTATACGCATATTATTTCGGAATTTCAAGTCCTAAATGCCTGTAAGCATAATCAGTGACGACTCTTCCCCGGGGCGTTCTGTTGATAAAACCATTTTTGATCAGATAAGGTTCATAGACATCCTCGATCGTTCCTGAATCCTCCCCTATGGCTGCCGCAAGAGTATCAAGACCCACCGGGCCACCACTGAATTTGTTTATCATGGTGAAAAGCATATTGCGATCAATGTGATCAAGACCCATAGGATCCACATCCATCAGATCAAGCGCTGTTATTGCGATTTCCTCCGTAATGATACCGTCATATTTCACCTGGGCAAAATCGCGCACTCTCTTGAGAATACGATTGGCAAGTCTCGGTGTCCCTCTGCTTCTTCTTGCCATTTCCATAGCTCCTGCCGGCTCAATGGGAGCTTCCAGTATTCTGGCGGAGTGCATTATGATCTGCTGGAGTTCTTCTACGGAATAAAATTCCAGTCGATGAATGATTCCGAACCGGTCACGCAAAGGAGCTGTCAGAAGTCCTGCTCTTGTCGTTGCTCCGACAAGAGTAAACTTTGGCAGATCCAGACGTATGGAGCGGGCAGCCTGCCCCTTTCCAATCATGATATCGATGGCATAATCCTCCATAGCCGGATACAACACTTCTTCTACCTGTCTGTTCAGTCTGTGGATTTCATCAACAAATAGCAAATCCCCCTCCTGCAAGTTATTGAGTATTGCTGCCATCTCACCGGGCTTTTCGATAGCCGGTCCGCTTGTGACCTTCATATTGACGCCCATTTCATTGGCAATGATCCCTGCAAGCGTAGTTTTTCCAAGACCGGGCGGCCCGTAAAATAATACATGATCAAGAGGATCCTTTCTCAGCTTAGCAGCTTCTATATATATTTTAAGATTTTCTTTGATCTTTGACTGACCAATATAGTCAGTCAATTTCTGAGGCCTTAAGGAACCTTCTATCCTGATATCTTCCTCTTTTAAATTTGTTTCTATCATTCTTCCTGCCATAAGAATACATCACTTTCTAGTACATATTTTTTAATGCAAGCTTTAAAACAGTCTCTACATCGGCATCCTCCGGTGCACTGGCCTTCTTTACCGCTTTCAATGCATCCGATGGACTGTAACCTAAAGCAATCAATGCTTCCACCGCTTCGTTTCCGGCATGATTATCGCTTGTTCCACGGAACGCATCAGCATATTCGTTCATCTCTTTTTTAAGTAAGGTATCTTCCATGGAAATTTTGTCCTTCAGATCCAGAATGACTCTGCCGGCAGTTTTCGCTCCTATTCCAGGTGCTTTTGCAATTGCCTTTGCGTCACCTGAAATAATGGCAAAGCGAAGATCATCTGCACTCATAACAGATAAAATGGCAAGTCCGCCTTTGGGACCGATGCCGTTTACTGTAATCAGTTTCTTGAAAATTTCAAGTTCATCTCTCGTCATAAAACCGTAAAGTAAAAAAGCATCCTCTCTGACAAGCGTATATGTATAAAGCTTTGTTTCTTTACCGATGCCAGGAAGAGATGCTGCTGTCTGGCCTGAAATTTTAATATTATAACCGATACTGCCTGTGTCAAGAACTACTGTATCTTCCGTAATATCTTCAATAATTCCTCTTACAAATGCTATCATATATTGGTCCCCCGTTTTATCACATTTCGTATGAAAGGCATCACAAGAGTCACTATGGTGCCAATCAAAATACCTGCAATCAGACCTGCAAGAATGAGAATCGGAACATAATAGAAAATCCCATAAGTTTTAACCACAAAATACGCCACCAAAAGCTGACCTGCATTATGCATGACACCGCCTACGGCGCTGATGGTCAGAAGATGAAAACGATTACTTTTCATCATGACTGCCATTGCAAGGAAGCTGCATACGGCACCTGACAGACTGTACAGTATCATGGTCATGTTGCCAAACAAAAAACCGCAGAATATGGCTTTAACTACTGTCAAAAGAAAGGCGTCCCTGTAACCGAGCAGGCATAATGCCAACAGCACCGCCAAATTTGAAAGACCGAGCTTCACTCCCGGTATTCCAAAGGAAAAAGGAATCAGCACTTCAATATAAGACAAAATAAGAGCAAAAGCAAGTAGCAAACCAAGATATGCTGTTTTTGATTTCATATGTCAATTCGTGACTGCATCGATGTCACTTTCCTCCGGTGAATCTATCGTAATAACAAGCTTATGCGGAAGACAGATAATACTCTCCCCATTTTTACTGATACTCCTTTGCCTGACACAGAGCTGGTCAGGGCAATCGGCATCCGTTACTTTGACTGTTCCTCCGCTTATAAGAATAAGATTATAGCTGCCATCGGTTCCCTGAAAGGTAATAATGTTATCTGCGGACAGGCTATAGCACCCAATCTCATTTCCGTCACGCAAAACAACGACTTCACTTCCGGATGTGTCATCTTCTGTAATATGAGGAATCAGCCAGGTAAGGAATGCGAGAGCCAGTATGATTCCTAAAATGAGAACGTCTCCCTTTATTTTTTTAAGAAATTCTTTTCCCTCTGTAATCATAGTCTTATCATAGCATAACCGAACATATGTTTCAAGCGTCTTCTCCTATTTATTTTCGCATAACATTGTGATAAACTATAACCGTTCGGCAAAGAAAACCGATCAAATATTTGCAGCTAAAAGGATGGTTATTATGAAACTTATTTTCGTCCGACATGGAGATCCGGACTATGAACATGACAGTCTCACGGAGAAAGGCTTCCGGGAAGCAGAAATATTAGCAGAACGAATCAGCAAATGGAACGTCACCGATTTCTACACTTCACCCCTTGGACGTGCCAAAGCAACAGCATCCTGTACTTTAAAAAAGATGAACCGGACGGCAGAGATTCTTGAATGGACACAGGAATTCAATTATCCCATCGACGACCCTGTTACGGGAAGACATGGTGTGCCCTGGGATCTGGTTCCCTCTTCCTGGACTAATGATGTGCTGATGCTATCCAGAGACGGCTGGGTACAATCGGATATTATGTGTGAAAATCCGGATATTGCAGCGAAATACTCTGAAGTATGCCGGAAACTTGATGAATTTCTGAAAAAATACGGTTATGAGCGGGAAGAAAACTTTTACAGAATGCCCGATAAAAAAGAAGTGTTCATCACCGCAACCACTTCCCCTGACAATCTTATGCATATTAATAATCCGGTTTATCGTGAAGATGAACCTGTTGTTGTGATTTTCTGTCATCTGGGCGCAATCTGTATCATGTTGTCCCATCTTCTCAATATACCGTTTCCGTTGCTTGTCCACGGATTTTTTCTTCCAACCACTTCTCTCACCATTTTAAGTACAGAGGAGCGTTGGAGCAATGAAGCTTATTTCCGTGTTCAGGCAATGGGTGATGTTCATCATCTGCTTGAAGCCGGTGAACCGATTTCCGACGCAGGATTTTTTGCCAGTTCCTTTCAGGGCTAAATCGAGTAGGAGGGGATTTTGATTAAATCCCCGACCTCTCACACCACCGTGCGTACGGTTCCGTACACGGCGGTTCAATCAACTTAACAAGTAACACACCTTTCGGTATAGTAATCTAACATTGAGACTAGTCCAAATG
>JAGAQU010000119.1 GCA_017622575.1 Lachnospiraceae bacterium | reverse complement strand
GATTCCTTTCCTGACAGAATCAGTAGATAATTATGCAACATTTGTAAGTGATATGGAATCAGGAGCAGACTCATTAAACAATCATGAGATGATGAGTGAGAATATGTTCCGGTTTGTTGACATTGTAAAGGCAAATTGTGAATCCAAGCCCTTGGAATCCGATTTAGCTTCTATGCAGGCCGCATTGGCCACAGGAAAAGCAGCTATGGGTCTTGGCATGGGACCGTGGGCGGAAGGTTCTCTTCTTGCAATTAACCCGGACATGAATATCGGCTACGGCGGATATCCGGTAAGTGATGACCCGACGCAGTGCCAGATTGCTGTAGGTGCAAGCCAGGCTCTTCGTGTGAATAAGGATTCAGAGCATTTACAGGATGTTCTTGATTTTATTAACTGGTGGTTTACATCAGATTATGGTAAGGAATGGTTGTCGGTAACTGTTGGTGGAGTGCCCTCTATTGATACAAATGGGGTATATACCAATACCATGGTACAGCTTGCAGTAGAAAATGTAGCTGAAAATGGTGCAGGAAATATCGGAACAACTTATTCTTCTGATGCCTTCTGGCAGGCATTTGGTGAAAGCTTCCAGTCTTATGTGGAAGGAAGTGCAAGCAAAGAAGATACGATTGCTAAGATTGAGAAGGATTGGAAGGAGATCGACGGTGCGGATCAATAGTTATCAAAAATAGATCATGCATCAGGAAAGATGATTGTCGGGCAGAGATATAAAAATATCTCTGCCCGTTTCTTGTGATAAAAACAGGCAGAGATAAAAGTTTTTTGTACTGATCAGATTTAATACTTCATAGCCTTTTCTTCGCCGTTCAAAACGCGGAGCGCACCCTGCGCAAGAGCGAGAAGCTCGTCTTCACCGGGATAAACTGTGAAAGGAGCGATGAAGCCTGCTCTTTCTTCCATCTTGTCAACCACTTCTTTGTTGTAAGCGATACCGCCGGTCACGATGATCCGGTCAACCTTTCCTTTCAGGACACAGGCCATGGAACCGATATTCTTGCAGACCTGGAGGATGAATGCCTCACGAACCTCGTCAGCGTGTGCATCGCCGTCAGCGATCATCTTTGCCACATCGCGCATGTCGTTGGTTCCAAGGTATGCGTTAAATCCACCGTTGCCTACGATCTTCTTGTAAACTTCCTTTTCGGTATACTCACCGGAGAAGCACATCTTGATCAGTGCACCTGAAGGAACGGCACCTGCTCTCTCGGGAGAAAATGCACCGTCACCGTCCAAGGCGTTGAATACGTCAATCACACGTCCCTTTTCGTGAGCGCCTACAGAAACGCCGCCGCCCATGTGAACAACGATCAGGTTCAGGGAATCATAGGAAACACCTTTTTCCTTTGCATAGCGTTTTGCAACTGCTTTCTGGTTCAGTGCGTGGAACACACTGGTACGGGGAAGCTCGGGAACACCTGAGTATCTTGCAATCGGCATCAGTTCATCCACAACAACGGGATCCACGATATAGGAAGGAACACCGATGGAGTCACCGATCTCTCTTGCAAGGATACCGCCTAAGTTGGAAGCGTGCTGTCCCTGTTTGCCGATCTTTAAATCCTCAAGCAGTTCATCGCTGACGGCATAGGTACCGCCGGGAATGGGCTTTAACATACCGCCACGTCCTACGATAACCTGCAGGGAATTGATATCAAAATTCTTTTTTGCAAGCAGGTCAAGGATGATCTGCTTTCTGAAATCCTTCTGGTCTACGATGGAAGCATACTGTGCGATCTCCTCGGTAGAGTGGCGAAGGGTCTCTTCGAATAATAAGGTTTCATCTTCAAATACACCGATCTTGGTAGAGGTGGAACCGGGATTAATGATTAAGCTTTTGATAGACATTTCTTTCTCTCTTTCTGCCGCATCCGCGGCTCTGTATTCATAAATAATTTATGCGTTTTTGCTCATCTCTTCAGCAACAACGGCTGCAAGTGCAATGGAGTTCACCTTGGTTTCGAAAGTATCGGAACGGGAGGTTAAGATGACAGGAACTTTTGTACCTGTTAAGATACAGCCGTTCTTTACCTTTACCATATGTACGATAGCCTTGTATACCAGGTTGCCGGCGTGGATATCAGGGAAAAGAAGGATGTCGGCATCGCCCTGGATCTTTCTGTCTGTAGCACCTTTGTGCTTTGCAGCTTCGGGATCGATGGCAAGGTCTAAGGAAAGAGGACCGTCAACGATACAGCCTGTGATCTTTCCTTCCTCATTCATCTTTGTGAGCTCTGCTGCCTCCACAGTAACAGGCATTTTAGGATTTACAACCTCAACGGCTGCCAGGGGAGCTACCTTGGGACACTCCACACCGCAGGCTCTCGCAACGGGGAGAGTGTTATTGATAATGTTTACTTTATCTTCTAATGTAGGGTAAGTCATGAATGCAACATCGGTTAAGAACAGAAGCTGTTCAATGCCGGGAATCTCAAATACACATACATGGGAAAGCGTACCGCCGGTACGAAGGCCCACTTCCTTGTCGAGAACACTCTTTAAGAAATTCTTGGAATCGATCAGACCTTTCATGTACATGTCAGCCTTGCCGTCATGTGCCAGCTTAACAGCTTTTAAAGAAGCCTGGATCATATCGGGTTCGTCGATGATCTCGAATCCTGTCAGATCCATGTTAATGGAAGCGGCGATTTCTCTGATCTTTGCTTCGTCACCAACCAGAATGGCGTTGGCAATGTTTCTTTCCTTAGCGGCCTTAACAGCCTCCAGCACAGCGGAATCCTGAGCCACTGCAACGGCAACAGTCTTCATACTGCATTCACTGATTTTTGCGATGATATCATCAAATCCTTTGCTCATTTGTCTGCACCTCTTACATCAAATATTTGTTAAATTTATAACACAAAAATAATAGCACACTTTATGAAAAATAGCAATCATGTAGGCAAGCTTTTTGTATTGCCTTTCGTATCCTTTTTATAATACTTTTGTATATTTCTTTTTGTAACCTTTTCATTGGCCTTCGCCATAAAAAGATTAAAAAGTGCCGGGAAGGGTATGAGAGCGTGCGACGCCAGGATATACCCTCGAAAAAACAAAAAAATTTCTCTGGAGAAGAGAAGAAGGGTATGAGAAGCGGCCAGGCGTGATTATACCCTTGGAAAAAGCAAAAAAGAGCTTGCAAGAAGCGAAACAAACAATTTGGAAGAGCAGTGGAGGGTATGAGAGCTGTGGTAGAGCTTGCTGTACCCTCGAAGATAAAAACATAGTCTTCGAAACATGGATAAGTACGCGGAGAGGGTTACTCTCCGCTTTCCCCGCCGGGGCCGTCCTTTCTCGGAACTTCATCAGGGATAATTTCTTTTGGCAGATCCTCCTTGGGAATGTTGCCGTCGTCATAAAGATTTGCCGGTGCCTGACCACCGGGGGTTATCTCGATTTTTCTTTCTTTTTCCATAATATTCCTTCCTTTCGCAGATAGAATGCGCAGAAAGGAAAAGATTTATACGGATAATTTTCGTAATTTTCGTTTGCCTGCAGGATTGAACGGAAAAAAGGTTTATAGTAAAATATTGCCATGACAGATGGTATGGCGCACAGGACAAAGATGCGCAAAGAAAAAATAAGGAGGCTGTTTCATTATTATGGCAAAATGGCTTGACGATGCAATTTTTTACGAGATTTATCCCCAGTCTTTTATGGATTCCAACGCAGACGGAATCGGCGACTTCCAGGGAATCATCTCTAAATTGGATTATATCAAGGGGCTGGGCTGCAATGCGCTCTGGATCAATCCCTGCTTTACTTCTCCCTTTGGAGATGCAGGCTACGATGTAGCGGATTATTACACGATTGCGCCCAGATACGGTACCAATGAGGATGCAAAGCAGTTGTTTGAGGAGGTACATAAGAGAGGAATGCACATTCTTTTCGACCTGGTGCCCGGACATACTTCCGTAGAGCATAAATGGTTCAAAGAGTCCATGAAGCCCGAAAAGAATGCATATACAGACAGATATGTCTGGACGGACAGTATCTGGGAAGCACCGGAGGATATGGCAAGTATCAGAGGAATTTCAGACAGAGACGGTTCCTGCGCGGTCAATTTCTTTTCTTCCCAGCCGGCACTCAATTACGGATATTATAAGATCACAAAATCCTGGCAGATGTCACCGGAAGACGAAGGACCGAGAGCGACTCTGGAAGCGATGAAGGACGTGATTCGTTTCTGGCTCACTATGGGCTGTGACGGATTCCGTGTGGATATGGCAGGCTCCCTCGTCAAGCAGGATGAGGATGGAAAAGGAACCATTGCTCTCTGGAAAAAAGTGAGGAAGTTCCTTGATGAGGAGTTCCCGGATGCGGCGTTTGTATCTGAATGGGGTGAACCGGATAAATCTCTGCAGGGTGGTTTCCATATGGATTTCCTGCTTCATTTCGGACCTTCCCACTATAATGATCTGTTCCGCTGCGAACATCCTTATTTTAATAAAGAAGGAAAAGGCGATATCTCGGAATTTGTAGCCAAGTATATGGAGAACTATGAAAAGTCGGAAAAGAAAGGGCTTATCTGTATTCCTTCCGGCAATCACGATATGGAAAGACTTGCCCGCCAGCTTGATCCGGAAGATATGAAAATTGCCTTTGCATTCCTGCTTTCCATGCCGGGTGCCCCCTTCATTTACTATGGCGACGAGATTGGTATGAGATATCTGGAAAATCTTACTTCTGTGGAAGGCGGCTATAATAGGACTGGCTCCCGCAGCCCCATGCAGTGGGACAGTGGTGTAAATGCAGGTTTCAGCACGGCACCTAAGGAAAAGCTGTATATTCAGCAGGACGAAAGCGCAGACAGACCTACCGTGGAAAAACAGCAGGCAGACGAAGCTTCTCTTTATCACGAGGTTAAAAAGCTGATTCAGATCAGACAGTCCCATAAAGCATTGCAGAGCAAGGGAGAGATCGAATTTGTTTATGCCGAGAAAGATTCTTATCCTTTTGCATATATGAGAAGCACACAGGAGGAAAAAATCCTTGTGGTACTGAATCCTTCCGGGAAAGAAGTAAGGTTTGACAGCAGATTGGCACTTGGTGAAAGCATTTACTCCTATGGCGGAGAATTGAAAGTGCAGGATGGCAGCATCGTTGTACCGGCTTGCTCGGCAAACTACATACTTCTCACAGGTGAAAAGTGATTGCTTTGATGCAGATGACTATCTAATAACAGGTGTGTTATTAGATGAGCATGAGAAATGACAATAGGGAAAATATGAAAAAGATTATATTAATTCTGATAATGCTTTTTTCTTTTATAGGTCTTGCAGCATCACTGGATGAATACAGAGTAGGATATGATGAGATAACAGCTACTGTGGATCGTACATGGCGCTCGCAGAAAACACGTTCACATTCACTTAGAAATAAATATACAATTGTCTGGTATGATTGTAACGGTGAGCTGCGTCAGGGAGGAAGCTTTGTAAACAGAAACGGATACAGAGAAGGCGACGAAGTCATTATAAAAGTAGATAAAGCCAAACATAAATATTTGTATGAACCCACATCTAAGATGGTACTTTTTGGTTCTGTATTTGTCATTACACTGTTGATAACTGCAAATTCTGCTAAAAAGGAAAAACATACCGGAAAAGGAGAAGAATAACATGAATAATTTTGAATTTTACGCACCAACTTACTTCGCATTTGGTAAAGATCAGGAGGAAAAGGCGGGTTCTCTTATAAAACGATTTGGTGGACACAAGGTGCTGATTCATTATGGCGGTGGTTCTGTTGTGCGTTCCGGACTCTTAGAGAGGGTAAAGAAATCTCTGGAAACTGAGGATATCCCATATGTGGAACTGGGAGGCGTGCTGCCAAATCCGAGAAGTGGACTGGTGTACGAAGGAATCAAGCTTTGCCGGAAGGAACAGATTGACTTTATTTTGGCTGTGGGTGGCGGGAGTACCATCGATTCTGCCAAGGCAATCGCAGCGGGTACAATATATGACGGGGATTTCTGGGATTTCTATGAAGGGAAAAGAATAGAGCAGGCACTGCCGATAGGAACAGTACTGACAATTGCTGCAGCAGGTTCAGAAGGCTCTCCGGATTCTGTTATTACGAAAGAAGAAGGAATGTTAAAAAGAGGTGCCTCCGGGGATGCTATTCGTCCTAAATTTTCCATCCTGAATCCGGCATTGACTCAGACGCTTTCGAGATACCAGACTGCCTGCGGCATTTCGGATATCGTGGCACATTTATATGAGAGATATCTTACCAACACAAAAGAGGTAGAGGTAACAGACCGTTTGATCGAAGCATTGATTATGACTATGGTATACGAGGGACCAAGAGTCATTGAAGATCCCAATAACTATGAGGCGCGTGCCAATATCATGTGGGCTGGTATGATGGCTCACAATAATTGTTGTGGTGTGGGAAGAAGTCAGGACTGGACAAGCCATGGGATTGAACATGAACTGTCAGCTGAATATGACTGTGCGCATGGTGCCGGTCTTGCAGTGGTTATGCCTGCAGTATTTACATATACAATGTCTCATGATATTGCAAGATTTGCGCAGATTGCAGTCCGAGTGTGGAACATTCCAATGAATGAGGCTGAACCGGAACAAACAGCAAAGGCCGGTATTGAGGCGTTAAGGCAATTTCTGGTCTCGATAGGAATGCCCAGAAATTTTGAGGAATTAGGTGCTAAAAAGGAGGATATTCCTAAATTGGCACATACAGCCTGCTATGGCGGCGGTGGAGATGGATTCATGAGGGGATTTACCACTCTTTCAAAGGAGGATGTAGAGCACATTTATGAATTAATGCTTTAATTCATAGAGTGCAGGAGGCGCTTGTCTTATAAGCAGAGAAATTGGTGATGAGGGAATGATTCCTTTTTGCGAAAGATGCAATATTCCTCTGTGGGATATGTTTACAACGAGTATTATAGCCGCTCTGCGAGGATAAAAATGATTCGTGCCTAAATATAAAAAGATTATGAAATTATAAAAATTCATTGACAAAAGAATGGAATTTGGTACAATAATATTAAGGAGAGTCCTGCCGATAAGTGGACGTTCAAAAAGCGTTAGGGTCGCTATGGTGACACTACATTCAAGGACTATGGAAACATAGTCCTTGAAATATTTTAAAGGAGAAATTAATGATTCAAGCACCATTAGAAGTATATCGTATCGATATGGATTGGTAAGGATGAGCGGCCTTTTCTTGGAGTGCTTGTCATTTGTAATGAACATAAGTATTCAGTTGAAGTTGTATAAATTGATTAGAAACCAATCGAAGTTGGTGTAAACGATAAAGCAGCTTACAACATTTAATAAACTGCCCTATCGTTTACATCAATTTCGATTTTTCTATAGTGAACAAAGTCGCGTCACCGGAGCCGGTATGTATGGATTTTCAATCTTTGCACTATGCCGAAATGTAAAGCTTATACCATTACAGCCGAGGTTTCGTATCAAAATCTAAGGCACGACAAATAGACCTCATTTCTGAGGTTTTTCAAGAACTATGAATATCAAGCTTTAAATCCGTAGAGGTATCCTCTGCTGTGGTTTACCAAGGTGTCCGCCACAGCACTTGCAAACAGTGACCTTGATACCATAAAGTGTTTCAAGTATCTGCGGAGTTTCCATATCCCTCAGCCTGGAAAGATACTGTTTACAGCCAAGCAGATTCCTGCATAATGTCAGATGTCGGGTCTTGCTTCTGGTACGCAGCAAACCATAATGTCTGATTCTGACAAAACGCCTGGGAGGCACATGCATCAGGAATCTGCGAATAAACTCAATGCCGGAGACGGTATGTTCTTTCCACCTGCCTTCTTCCCGGTAATCTTTCACATAGTAGGTAACGGTATTCTCATCCATACGGATAATACGATGGTTACTGATGGCAATCCGGTGGGTATACTTTCCAAGGTAGTTAATAACGGACTGTGCACCGTTAAAGGTTTTCTTGCAGTGCGGAATCCAGTCCTTGTCATAACAAAGGTTCAGAAGTTCCTTGAAAGCATAATGATTACGATACTTTTCGCTGCTTCCGTGGAACTGAAGTTTTTTATCTTCCCAGAGGGATTTGAGTTCGGCCATGTATTTACCACGGAACAGCTTTGACATTACCTTTACCGGAAGAAAGAATTCTTCACCCTTATCGAGCCATTGATTTTGGGCGGTCAGACCACCACCAAGAAGAATGACATGGATGTGAGGATGGAAATTCATTTCAGAACCCCAGGTGTGTAACACGCAAATATATCCAACTTTTGCACCAAGATGTTTTGTGTCGGAAGTCAGTTCTTCAATAGTTGATGAAACACAGTGGTACAGGGCATCATAGAGAAGCTGTTGGTTGCTGTAGATTAAAGGGTTCAGCTCCTGTGGAACGGTGAATACCACATGGAAGTAGGGAGCTTCCAGAACATCTTCACGACGCTTATCCATCCACTTTTCCTTAGGGAGAGCCTGACACATGGGGCAGCATCTGTTACGGCAGGAATTGTAATGGATTTGCAGATGACCACAGTCCTCACACATACTTACGTTGGCACCATAAGCACCTGTCTTGCAGTTAATGATGCAGTTAGCAACTTTTGCCTGCTGTGGAGAAGGTGTATACTTATCAAGGTATCCGGGATAAAAGCGTAGAAATATATCCTGTACAGTAGGATGCTCCATCATGAATCCTCCTGTACATCAAAGGGACTTTTAATGCCAAGCAAAGTTTTGTTACTGACATGAAGATAAATCTCAGTAGATTTCGGATCCAAGTGCCCTAATAAAGCCTGAATATATTTAATATCACATCCGGCTTCCAGAAGATGACTTGCAAAGCTGTGTCTGAACGCATGTGAAGTGACATGTTTAGGGATTCCTGCCCGTTCGGCACTTCTTTTTAATACCTGATTTACGGCAGAAATATCCAGATAATCTCCTGTCACCTGACTGGGGAACAGAATGTTTCTGGGCTTTCCGCACTT
>JAGAQU010000118.1 GCA_017622575.1 Lachnospiraceae bacterium | reverse complement strand
TGACGGCAGTGCATGTGTGCAGACATATTGGCAAGTTAAAGTATAAAAAAGGATCTGTCCGGATAACGGACCTGGTGATGCTGATCGCATTGGCGTTTGTTTTTTTGAGCGGAATGCTGCTACAGGGTACATTAGCCGTTCTGATTTTACATAAAATGTCATCTGTCATTTTTGTGATCGGAATGATTGTCCATGTGGTGCAGCACAGTAAAGTACCGTTAAGGCTATTCTGGATCATTCTGGGATTTATCTGCCTTTCCCTTGGGACGGTAGGAGTCGTCCTGCCGATTCTTCCCACAGTACCCTTTTATATGGCAACGGTGTTCTGCTTTGCCAAAAGCTCGAAAAAACTGCATGACTGGTTTATCGAAACCAAGCTTTACAGGAAGCATCTAGACAGCTTTGTGAAGCAACGCGCCATGACAATCGGGACAAAACTTCGCATTACCTGTACAGTGACTGTGCTGATGGCAATCAGCTTTTTCTGCATGAAAAATGTTCCGGTGGGAAGAGTCTGCATCACAATTGTATGGATTTGGCATCTCTGGTATTTCTTCTTCAGAATCAGGACAATAAAGCCGGAAAAAGTAGTTACAGAGTAAGTAAGACAGTAAGAAAGGAATCTGGTTATGATTAAAACAAGGCTGATCAGGCTGCTGGATCATGCTAAAAAATATGTTGTGTTTCAGGTCATATGGAAATGGTTTTCCCTGCTCTGTCAGGTGGTGATGATTTTTTCTCTATCCTTGTTGCTGCAAAAGGCATGGGATGGTGATCTTAGCGGAAATTTTGTGCTTGCATGTATCATTGCGGTTTTCTGCGCCATCATACTTCGGTTTTTCTGTGACAGACAGGCGTCCTATCTGTCATATAAGGCCAGCGTGGATGTCAAAGGGATTTTACGTGACAGAATTTATGAGAAATTGTTGAAACTGGGGGCATCCTACAGGGAAAGTGTTGCGACCTCTGAAGTAGTGCAGATGGCGGCGGAGGGAGTGGAGCAGCTTGAAACCTACTTCGGCAGATATTTATCCCAGCTGTCTTACAGTCTGCTTGCCCCGGTAACGCTGTTTGTCATTCTTTCTTTTGTGGATCTGAAGGCAAGCGCAGTGCTTCTTGTCTGTGTACCGCTGATTCCCATATCCATTGTGGCAGTGCAGAAGCTTGCAAAGAAACTGCTGAATAAATATTGGGGAATCTATACGGAACTTGGAGATTCCTTTTTGGAAAATCTGCAGGGTCTGACAACACTTAAGATTTACCGGGCAGATGAGGAGAAAGCGGCAGAAATGGATGAAGAATCCCAGAGATTCCGCCGGATTACCATGAAAGTGCTCACTATGCAGCTGAATTCCACCAGTGTCATGGATATCATCGCTTACGGCGGAGCAGCGGTTGGGATGATCGTGACGCTTTCGGAATATGCAAAAGGGAAGGTGGGTATCGGAGGGGCAATGATGATTATTTTGCTTGCCTCGGAATTTTTCATCCCGCTGAGACTTCTGGGATCATTTTTCCATATCGCCATGAACGGTATGGCTGCCAGTGACAAAATCTTTGCCCTTCTGGATCTGCCGGAGCCGGATGAAAAGGGAGAGATATTGGAACCGGGAGAAATTGACATTCATCTTGCCGGGGTAGGATTTTCTTATGAAGAAGACAGAGAAATTGTAAGTGGGATATCCATGGATTTCCCTGCCGGAAGCTTTACCTCCATTGTGGGAACATCTGGCTGCGGAAAGAGTACCGTAGCGGGAATCCTGATGGGGAGAAATAAGGGTTATAGCGGTTCCGTTACTGTTCAGGGCAAGCAGCTGCGGGAGATATCGGAAAAGAGTCTGATGGAGCATATCACCCTGGTTGGCCACAACAGCTATTTGTTTAAAGGAACCGTAAGGGACAATCTGCTGATGGGAAAATCGGATGCAACGGAGGAGGAGATGCAAATTGTCCTTGAGAAAGTAAATCTTTTCGGGTTTCTGCAGACACAGCAGGGGCTTGACACAACGGTTCTGGAAAAGGGAAGCAACTTTTCCGGAGGACAATGCCAGAGACTTGCCCTTGCAAGAGCGCTTCTTCACGATACTTCTGTCTATATTTTTGATGAGGCAACCTCCAATATCGACATGGAAAGTGAGGAAATGATCATGGAAGTCATAAAAGAATTGGCGAAGATAAAAACGGTTCTTTTGATTTCCCACAGACTGGCAAACGTGGTGGGATCTGATCGTATATATATGCTGGAGAACGGTAGCGTGTCCTGCTTTGGTACACACGATGATCTGATGTCATCAGAAAATGGATATCGAAAGCTGTACAGTTATCAGAATGAACTGGAATCCTATGGAAAAGAAGAGAGAAAGGCGGTGGCAGAGTAATGGAACAAAAGAACAGAAGAAAAGGAATCGTGATCATGGGATGTCTGATCGGTCTGGTAAAGCCGTTGCTCCCAATCATGTGTCTTGTCATATTTTTAGGTGTTGTGGGATATCTGTGCGCTATTTCGCTGACCATTCTTGCAGGTTACAGTCTGCTTCACGCAACGGGAAATCTGGCAGTTTTGCTGGTGGTGCTTGCGGTGCTGCGCGGTATTCTCCATTATGGAGAGCAGTATTGCAATCATTTTATCGCATTTAAATTGTTGGCCATCATACGCCATAAAGTATTTACCGCTTTGAGAACCTTGAGTCCGGCAAAGCTGGAAGGGAGAGATAAGGGAAATCTGATTTCCATTATCACGTCAGACATTGAACTTCTGGAAGTGTTTTATGCACATACGATTTCACCTGTTGCCATTGCCGTTCTGACTTCTCTTGTGATGGTCTGTTTTATCGGCTATCAGTATCCGCCTGCAGGTGTCATTGCCCTTTTTGGATATTTGACGGTGGGCGTGGCAATCCCGGTTTGGAATGGGAAGAGGGGAGCAGTAGACGGCATGAAATTTCGTCGCAGCTTTGGCGATCTGAATAGCTTTATCCTGGATTCTCTGCGTGGGCTTGATGAAACCATTCAGTATGGTCAAGGCCGGGATCGTATGGAACAGATGGACGAGCACTCCGGGGAGCTTAGCCGGATGCAAAAAAAGCTGAACCGGTATGAGGCCGCCCAAAGTTCCCTGACCAATCTCTGTATTTTATTGTTTTCTTTCGGCATGTTGTTTTTCATGGTCCGGAACTGCCAAAACGGAAATGTGACCTATGACAGGATGCTGATCGCAACGATTTCCATGATGGGGTCCTTTGGACCGGTGGTGGCATTATCCAATCTGTCCAACAATCTGAATCAGACGCTGGCAAGCGGAGAGCGCGTGCTCTCTCTTTTGGAGGAAGAACCGAGAGTCAAGGAAGTGAGCGGACAGGAGAGTACTGTGTTTGAAGGCGCATCGGCAGAGCAGGTTTATTTTGCCTATGAGGAGGAACAGATTTTGAAGGATTACTCCATCGATATCCCGAAGGGAAAAGTTGTGGGAATACATGGAGCCAGCGGATCAGGGAAATCCTCATTGCTTAAGCTTCTCATGCGGTTTTTTGATGCAGACAGCGGAAGAATATCGATTTCGGAGAAAGAAATAGGGAAGATCAACACGGCGGATTTAAGGGATATGGAGTCTTATGTGACCCAGGAAACCTATCTGTTTCATGATTCCATTGCAAACAATATTGCCATCGGAAAGCCGGGAGTTTCGAGGGAAGAGATTATGGAGGCTGCAAAAAAAGCTTCCATCCATGATTTTATCATGACACTTCCGAACGGATATGACACAGAAGTAGGAGAACTGGGAGATACCCTGTCCGGCGGAGAGAGACAGCGGATTGGAATCGCAAGAGCGTTTCTGCACGATGCGCCGTTTCTTCTTCTGGATGAGCCTACCAGCAATCTGGATTCCCTGAATGAGGGCATTATTTTAAAGTCTCTGAAGGAAGAGCGGGGAGATAAAACAGTGGTACTGGTCTCTCACAGAGCTTCAACTATGAATTTCGCAGATCAAATTTATGAAATGTAAATGATAAAAATTCATCAATAAAGTGATTGACAGCTAATGAAAGTTAGAGTATTCTAACTAATGTAAGTGAAAGCGATTCTCGATTATGGATGAAAGAAGGAATGTGATGATGCCGTTGACAATGTTGAACACCGGTGAAACCAATACCATTAAGAAAGTTGGAGGAAAGGAAGAAACAAAGCGCTTTCTTGAGAACCTTGGCTTTGTGGCAGGCGGTAATGTTACTGTT
>JAGAQU010000117.1 GCA_017622575.1 Lachnospiraceae bacterium | reverse complement strand
AAAGATAATAAAGCACAAAATTATCAAAATTCTCTTTAGATTCTCTCTATCTGGTTTTCTATTTCCCCTTGCTTTGGAATAGCGGCGGGGCTGCTGTCCTTGTCCTGTTTTTGTTGTGCTTCTTTATTAACCATGAGCATTTGCACCTGGGTTATCATTACCGTATCCTTCCATAAGATTGATCGCACCCCAGATACCAAGACCTGCTCCAAGTGCTACTACCAATGTCTGTAATGTTCCTACTGCGCTCTGAAAAAATGCCATAATTCTAATTCCTCCATATTTTTCTTGATTTTCGGCTTCTTATCATTTTGCCGAATTTGGTTAAAATGCTTCTTTCGGACATTCTAAAGGACCGGAAGGTTCTCTGCATCCGGTCCTGTGTCCATTTCCATATTCAGTTGTCTTCATCAGCGTGATCCTGCCACGCGGTCTCTTAGAAAAGACCGGAAAGCAAAGGAACAAGTGTGGTACCGATAAGGGCTACACCACCACCTGCCATAAGCTGCTTCATTCCCTGTGACTTTGCACCTGGGTTATCATTACCGTATCCTTCCATAAGATTGATTGCACCCCAGATACCAAGACCTGCTCCAAGTGCTACTACCAATGTCTGTAATGTTCCTACTGCGCTCTGAAAAAATGCCATGTTTCAATTCCTCCATTAAAAATATTTGTGTGATATATTGTTCCTTCTGCCCCGACCAAAGAGGCTGTTTACAGTTACGTGCCGGTCTCCCTGCAGTGATTCCGGCTATGCGCGCATATTTATTCCCCTGTGAGGGAATATAAAAAGCTCCTGCCGCCCGACATTTATCGCCAGATGGAAAGAGCTCTTTACTCAGTTACGTCGATGACCTGATATTCGTCATCTGCTTTCAGTATTAAGTTGTGGTTCAAGAATTTCACTACATCGAAATAGTTCTTCTTGTCATAATCTGCTGTCAGCTTATAATTCGGATGCTGTGTCAGATCATACTTATCGGATAGAAAAGGTCTTATACCACGAACCTGCACGATACATTTCGAGCCATCCATGACTGCCAGTTCATCCATTGTCATTAAATCCTTACCAAGTTTCTGGTAATTCGTACTGTAGCTTTCCTGGGAGCCTTTTGACTGTCCCGTATTGTACATATCAATGGTTTCTTTTCCCAGGATTGCATTCAGATCCTTCAAAGTGGTTTGTTCCGTACCACCAAGGAAAATCTGTGAATCCATATTGCCGATTATCGTATCAGCGTTATCCTTGTAAATAGCTTTCATCTGCGACTTTGCCTGCAATACCAGACATGCCGATATTTCACGGCTTCGGATGGTCGCAACCAGCTTCTCCAGATTCGGGATCTGCCCGATGTTGGCCGCCTCATCAATAAGGCATCTTACATGTACCGGAAGTCTTCCACCATACACATCATCTGCTTTCTCACAAAGGAGATTGAACATCTGCGTATAAATCATGGAAATCAGAAAATTGAAGGTTCCGTCTGTATCCGACATGATCAGAAACAGCGCTGTCTTCTCATCTCCCAACGTATCAAGTTCCAGTTCGTCATAAGATGTCAGGTCTCTGAGTTCCTTGATATCAAAAGGTGCAAGTCTCGCACCACAGGATACCAGGATAGATTTTGCCGTCTTTCCTGCTGCCAGCTTGTACTTGGCATACTGTCTTACTGCAAAGTGATCCGGATTCTGTTCTGCCAGTTCATCAAACATCATATCCACCGGATTCTTGAATTCCTCATCATCCTCACGGACTTCCATTGCATTGATCATTTCAAGCAGGGTTGAGAAATTCTGTTCCTCTTCCGGAGCTTCATAATGGATATATCCAATCAATGCGGTGTAAAGCAGCGTTTCCGCTTTCAGCCAGAAATCATCTCCGCCTTTGCTCTCCCCTTTTGTATTGGCAATCAGTGTTGTCACCAGTTTTAGAATATCCTTCTCAGAATGGAGATAGGCGAATGGATTATAGTGCATTGATTTTGTAAAATTGATGGTGTTAAATACCTTCATCCGATATCCGTTCTTATACAGAGCATTACCTACTTCATTAATAAGACCACCCTTCGGATCTGTTACTACATAGGACGAATGCATCTGCAAAAGATTTGGCTTAATGAAAAATCTTGTCTTTCCTGATCCGGAACCACCAACGACCAGAACATTTTTATTTCTGGCATACTTTGGAATCTTCGGTCTGCTGCTCATGGTGATCCGCTCTGTCTGGGACAAAATCACATTATTTGCAAATACAGGGTCCTCAAATGGCTCTATGTCCGTATGTTTTCCCCACCTGGCAGAGCCATACTCCTCATTGTGCCTGAATTTCTTTGCATTCTTTCCTTTCAGATATACTGCCAGTCTGAGTGCTGCCCCACAGGCAATACCCACCAGTAAATCCATAGGATGAAAACTCGGCATGGGATTGGAAAAAGCTGTAGCGAATGTACCATCCAGCACAATGCTCTGAACTTTCTCTGATGCATTTAATCCGGAAGCTATCCTCCATGCCTCACCCACATTAGTTGCGAGCAATCCCACGAGAATATACGGAACATTCAGGATCAGCAGCTTTTTTAACTTTTTTGTATTCATCGCGACCTCTCCTTTTTCTTTTCTGCTACCTTTCTTGGAATTGCTGCCACAATTTCCTTGAATTTTTTCAGTTTCTCCAGAACACTGGTCTTCTCTACAGAAGCTTTCTTGACCTGTTTTGCTGAATAATCCTGCAAGATCCTTGTGATTGCATCCGTGTCCTTTGCTTTGAAGAAAACAGTATAGATAGGTGGATCCTGATTCTTATCCTTCACTATTGCAAAATCAACTCCATATTTTCTGGCAATCTTCTGGAAGTCTTTCATTCCCTCATCTGCCAGAGGAATACTGGAAACACCCTGTCCCTGACGGATCAGTGTCTTTATCGACTGTTTCCCTTCTGTTGGATGTATTTTTTGCCCAATACCATGTACAATTTTCTTTCCGACCACCTTTGCCGGCATTCCCGGGAATATGCTGAGAGCTTTCAAAAATGCCTTTGCTGTCGGCTTTCCGACAAACCTGTATGCAAGATGCACGGATTTGTCTGCAATCTCCCTGTCAATCTCTTCATGGACCAGTTTTCTCACTCCCTTCCATTATGACTGAAACAAGTTCCAGTCTGACGCGGTGCTCCTCAAATGCATTTGCAAGCAATGCATTTTCATCGCTACCCGCACATAAAAACAGCCAAAAGGCTGCATCCACATAGTTACTCATTTTTTTTATTCTTATCCACACCAAGGACTCCCCTCATTGTGGACGATGCCACATGAAACCGGTTTGCTATCGCAATATCCGTCAGCACCGTTTCATTGACTGCTGAACCACAAACCACGAGAATTCGGGATCTTCTCAACATGTCTTCCGACATATCCATATAATCCTTGTACTCATCTGCGTTACTGACATCAATTACCTCCGGTAATGACAAAAGCGGACAGATTGGTGTGTAGCCTGCTTCATATAATTTTCTGCAATATCTCTTTGCAGATCTTCTGGCTTTGGTTCTGTCTGTGCTCCAGGCAGATGTTACATAAGCCCATGGTTTGTTATTCATAAGCTGCCTCCTATCCCAGCTGGTATGCCTGGATTCTGTATTCTCCAATAGCAAGGTTTGTCATTCTGCTTCCAAGTTCGGAAATAACCTTTCTGATTTCCTCTTCATCAAGGGCACGAAGTCCATTACTTGATTTCATGACCATATACCCAGAAGGAATATAGGCTTCCCCATTGATGACAAGCTTCTTGTCTGCATCATAAATCAGAATATAATCAGATTTTCCGATCATCTCAGAAGAGCTTCTGTTACCGAAACTGTCAAGCATATCCATAGCTTCCTCTGTACTGACATAGTTTACATTCTGTTCGCCATCTACATAAATGGCACCCTCAGAAGGAATCCTGTCACATCCAAGTGTGTTAATCAGCCCTTCCAGGTTCTCTGCAATATTCTCAACATAGGTTAAGATTTTTTCCATATCCATCTTTCAATCATCTCCTCATATTATTCCTGTTGCCATATCGTGATTCACTTCTGCACGGTAATATCCGTCAATGGTAGAAGGTGCGTTATACAATGCAGCAAGCATATATTGCTTGATACTCCTGATTTTCGTGGTGTTCTCCTGTAGACAGGTCATCACATAGCGGATATGCTCTATGGTAAGTTTCATAAATCGTCCCTTAACCACATTGACCGGTTTATCATCTCCTGCAATACGGATCATTTTTCTTTTAGAACACAGTACATCAAGAATCAGTTCCAGAATGCCATCTATCATTTCCTTGTCATACGGATACTCCTGTTTCAATATTTCTACATCGAGCTGGTCTTTAAGAAACTGCTCATATCCCATCCTCTCCGCATCACCGGATAAGATAGGATTAGTATTATTAAAATCAGTATTATTGTTATTAGTATAATTAGGCTGTAAATTGTACTGGTCCTGAACTGGAACTTCTACAGGTCCTGAACTGGAATTATTACAGGTCTTAACCTGTAAATTATACTGATCTATAAAATTCTTCACATAAATGATAGCCGGTTTTCCCAGCCCCTGACGGATCCTCTCAATCAGACCAAAATCTTCCAGTTCTGTCAGATACTTGATTGCTGATTTTTCTGCACAGTTCATTGCCTGACGGATAGCATTCAGGGTAAAAATGATATACACTCTTCTCTCTTCATCAATCCACCCATTTTCCCTGGACAAAGAAACCCTGTCCAACAGCAATCCATACAAAACCTTTCCTTCCGTGGAAATCTTCTGAAACCGGTTGTCTGTAAATAGCACCTTTGGAATCCGGTAAAATGCAAACTGCTGGGACTGTTCTTCATAAAAATAATCAAACGCCATCTGTTGCTCCCTTTTTGCTTCTCATCTCTTCCATCATTTTCTTATAACAGGGAAAACAAAAGGCCTTGTCATGACCGTAAGGACACTCTTGCCTGCAATTATGCGGATGACTGACCGGTGGTCTTCCTCCAATTCCACTGTAGCCTTTTTTCGATGTATTCTTATATGCTTCTGCCATTGTATTTCACATTCCTTTCCATCAAAAAAGTGCCAGACCTATGGCAATCGCCACAGGCTGACACAGTTCGACATTTTTCTTACAGGGCTTCTCCACCCTTTGCTTTTGCTGCTTTCTCAACAGTTTCCTTTGCCGGAGCCTTTGCTGCTTCCTTTTGCTTATCCTTGAGATCCTTTAACACGGAACCTTTTTCTTCTTTTTCAACAGCAGCTTCCTTTTCCTGCTGTCTTGCCTCGAATTTCTCAGCAAGCTCAAAGATATGTTCCTTGGAATCATAATGATAAACATTATCAGTAAGCTTTTCTTCCGGACTTACCTGGGTTGCATTGACATCCATAACCATAGCTCTCAGTTCATCTGCTCCCTTTTGTCCATCATCAGGTACTAACAAAATTTCATGTATCGATGAAGGGAGAATAAAGAAGTCTCCGCCAATTTTTTCAGCTGCCTGATCCATGAAATCCTGATAAGCAAGAACACCTGCGCCGGAATTCTTATCTGGAACCGTTGCAACATACATCATCTCTTCTGTCTGTTCAGGAATTCCCATCATTTCAAATACTTCCGGGCCCATCATTTCCCTCATGACTTCATTCATTCCCTGAATTACTGCCGGTCTGATCTCCGGTGCATTTTCCAATGCATCTGCCTTAAGCTGCTCTGGGGTAACTCCCATTCTCTCAATCAAGTCATTTGATACAAGGATGGAAGATCTTCCGTTGTCATTGCTTTCCAGTACAAATCTGTAAACCACTGCAAGATCTTCAATACGGTCATGTGGAATCTTGGAAAGTAAATCCTCATTTGTTTCTGCTGAGATTACTTCAATAGAAAGTTTGTCTTTCATTGCATCGTAATCCATAAGAGCACTTACATCAACTGCAGGTGCATTATCAAGACCCTCAGCAATCACATTTGCTGCACTGGCAACAACTCCTTGATAGTCACCGGAGTTCTCATAAGCTGCAAAAGCCTGTTCCAGATTGAAATTGACTCCCACATTGCTTCCTTCCGGTGCAACTGACATTGCCTCGTATTTCTGATTTGCTTTCTCTACTTCATTGAAATTCACTGTTACCTCTCCGTATCCTCTTTCATAAAGATTCTGCTTAATGTCCTCAGCAAACTCCTGCTTGAATGTTTCGTAATCCATCGTTTTCCTCTCTTTCTCATTAGAACCTTGAAAATTCATTACCGTGTACTCATCGGGAATGTTCTCTCGGTCACCATCGTAATATTCTGTAAAAGATTCCTGTGTATCTCTCACATATCCATAAGTTGTAAACTGTCCGCTTTCGTTAATGGAAACGTCCCTGCCGATTGCCTCATAATCAATGTAATCTTGCAGATGTTCCGGAACCTGCATCATCCCTAATTCATAGACATAATACCTTCCAAGGTCTGCTTCATCCTCAACACCCGGATAAACATCATATTTATCCAGATTGTCGATAAGATTGATTACATCTTTTACGTTGCCTGTATAATCACTGATCTGCATGGCTGCCTGAAAATGCTCATACTCATGATTGTCCAGCTCCTGTAATTTGGAAGCCAGATAATTGAGTTCATCCAGACTTTCATATTCTCCAAGTTTGTCATACAGCCCGCTGACGTAGCAATCATAATCACTGATGAACCATTCTTCATAGGGATTACCGAACTCGTCTTTGGAGCCGATTCCAATTCTTTCAAATACTTTCTGCAGTTCTTCTGATGTGGTAGGAAACTTTACCCATTCACCAACCAGTTCTCCCTCGTTGTACTTACCAAGGTTTGTGATGAAGGCTTCAAACGGACAATCATGGTCATATTCATAACCCATCTCATTTCCTCCTTCATTTACACCCGAATCGTCATCCGGTTTCGGGCATCAAAAAAGCGCCGGCCCACCACCTTTCAGTGATAAGCTGACGCTTGATTTACTGCCCATATTCTTTTGCAAAAGAGAAACAAACGAGCTGTTGTTTCTCCGTTTCTTGCCTCGTTTGTCTATGATAATATTATCACACCCTAAAACCGAAAAAAAGAGGCAGAATATTAGTCTTTTGTTAGTTTTATATGTAATTTTATTAGTTTTTTACGTATGGTAACTACTCTGCATTTTCTATGTAGCTCTACAAACTGAAAGTTTCTGTTTCCCACAAACGGTATTTGCAACATCATAACTGCTCGATTTCATTTGCAACCATAGATACCGATTTTTCATTAGTATCTATTTTTATCGTATTGAGTGTTTTATACATCAGGATTCTTGCTACGCTTCTCTCAATCACATCCTCAGAGCGAATACCTTTTTCCACATCTTTAGTCAATCGCTTTCGCAAATTGGCTTCATCAGCAATAAGTGAAACACATTTCACCTCACAGTTTTGTGTGTCCAATTTT